>JAJQHP010000114.1 GCA_021199695.1 Clostridiales bacterium | reverse complement strand
TGACGCAGTGCTCCTCCAGAAAGTCCAGGCAGGAGCGGGAGGCCTCCAGCCACTCGGGGCGCTGGCCGTACTGGGTGCAGAGATAGGCGTAGATCCAGCCGCACCGGCCCTGCATCCAAACGCTCTTGTCGGTGGAGTAAATCTTTCCCGTCCGGTCAATGCAGGTGTATACGCCGCCGTGCTCCTGATCCATGCCGTATTTGAGCCAGAAGTCCACGCTCCGTTTCAGCTCGTCCCTGACCCACTGGTGCCGTGCCAGAAATGCGTTTTTGTCCATGTTGACCTCATCCTTTCGTTTGATACTGCGTGCCGCTGAACAGCACTGCCCTTTTGACGTGCCGCTCCGGATGGTTAAGCCCATTATAACATTAGTGAAAAACTTTTTCAATCATGGAATAGGAAGATTTTTCTTTTCTGAAAATTTTCTCCCTCAATGAAAATAATTTTAATTTGCCCCTTGCATCCCGGTCCCTTTTTGCGTATGATATAGGTATCGGCAGAGCGGACGCTTGTCCGTTCTGCACACAAGAAAAACGCCGGAGCCGAAAGGAGTGGCCTGTATGCGCATCACCAACGCCAAAATTTTCCTGGACGGCGTCTTTGTGGACGGCGGGGTGGAGTTTTCGGACAGAATCACTGCCGCAGGCCCTGCTGTGACCGGTCTGGGCGACCTGGATGGGGAGGGAGGCTACGTCATCCCTGGCCTCATCGACATCCACACCCACGGGGCCGTGGGAGAGGACGCCAGCGACGGCAGCCCGGAGGGGCTGAATCGCCTGTCCCAGTACTATGCTGCCGGGGGCGTCACTGCCTGGTGTCCCACCACCATGACCCTTAAAGAGCCGGAGCTGACCCGGGCCATGCACGCCGTCCGGGACTTTGTCCGGCCCGAAAACGGGGCGAAGGTGGCGGGGGTGAACCTGGAGGGCCCGTTCCTGTGCTATGCCAAGCGGGGCGCTCAGAACCCGGACAACCTCCACGCCCCGGACGTTGAGATGTTCCACCGGCTCAACGAGGCCAGCGGCGGACAAGTTCGGCTGGTGACGGTGGCCCCGGAGGAGCCGGGGGCTATCCCCTTTATCCGGGAGGTCTCCCCTGCCGCAACCGTGTCTCTCGGCCACACAGCCGCCGACTACGACACCGCCAGAGCCGCCTATGACGCCGGGGCCAGCCACGCCACCCATTTATTCAACGGGATGCCCTCTCTCCACCACCGGGAACCGGGGGTCATCGCCGCCGCCAGCGACGCCGGGGCCACGGTAGAGCTCATCACCGACGGGCTGCACATCCACCCGGCGGTCATCCGGCTGACCCATCGGCTGTTTGGAGACAGGCTGACCCTCATCTCCGACTCCCTCCGCTGCGCCGGGATGCCGGACGGGGACTATATCCTGGGGGGACAGGCCATCACCATGAAGGACGGGAAAGCCACCCTCTCCGGCAGCGACACCCTGGCCGGGTCCTCCATCCACCTGATGGACGGACTGCACCGGGCGGTCTCCTTTGGGGTGTCGCTGGAGGCGGCTGTCACCGCCGCCACCCTGACCCCGGCGAAGGTCATCCGCCGGGAGGACGAGCTGGGCTCCATTGCTCCTGGCAGACAGGCTGATCTGGTGGTGCTGGACAGAGAGCTGAACGTGAAGGCTGTCTACATCGACGGCAGACGAGTGAACAAATAAAGAGGAGGATTTTCCATGAAGATCATTTCCGCCAGAGATTACAACCACATGAGCCGCCAGACGGCCAACATCATCTCCGCCCAGGTCATTTTGAAGCCCGACTGCGTCCTGGGCCTGGCCACCGGCTCCAGCCCCATTGGCACCTACCGTCAGCTCATCGACTGGTACCGGAAGGAGGATATCGATTTCAGCCAGGTGCGCACGGTGAATTTGGACGAGTACGTGGGCCTGGATGCCGACAACGACCAGAGCTACCACTACTTTATGCGTCACAACCTGTTCGACCATATCAACATCGACCAGTCCAACACCAACGTCCCCTGCGGTGCCAACCTCAACGCCGAGGAGGAGTGCGCCCGGTATGACGCTGTCATCCGGAGCATGGGCGGCATCGACCTCCAGCTGCTGGGTCTGGGTCCCAACGGACACATTGGCTTCAACGAGCCGGATGACTGCTTCTCCAAGCATACTCATCAGGTGGCCCTGGCAGACGCTACTATCCAGGCCAACAAGCGTTTCTTCGCCCATGAGGAGGACGTGCCCCGGTTTGCCTACACCATGGGCATCGGCGACATTATGAGCGCCCGGCGGGTGGTCATGGTGGTCTCCGGCAGCGGCAAGGCCGGTATCGTGAAGGAGGCCTTCTTCGGCCCCATCACTCCCCGGGTCCCCGCCTCCATCCTCCAGCTCCATCCGGACTTTACCCTGGTGGCGGACGAGGCCGCCCTGTCCCAGATCTGAACAGCACGAAACAGAAAAACGCACCCAGGACAAATCGCAAGTCCTGGGTGCGTTTACCATGTCAGCCCTTTGGCATCAGGCTGGGTACCAGTTCGGCCAGACGGTCGGCCAGCTGGGCGTGGCCCCGGCGGGTCAGGTGCATATAGTCGATGCGGTTGAACTCGCAGCCTGCGGCGTCCATAAAGTGACAGCCGGTGGCCTGGGCGGTCTGGGCAAAGGCGGCGGCCAGGCCCTCGGACTTCTCGGCGCAGCCGGTGCCCATGGCCGGGTCGTTCATCTGCCGCCCGATGGGGGGCGGGGAGACGATGAGGATGTTCGGCCCGTGATTGCCCCAGCAGTCCACGCTCATGGCCTTGCGCACCAGCCGCTCCATGCCCAGGCCGATACAGGCGGCGTTGGCGCACAGGCGGTCCTTCGTGTCGTTGGTGCCCAGCATGATGATGAGCAGGTCGATCGTCTCATGGCTTTTGAGCAGGGAGTAGAGGACGGACAGGGCGTCCATGCTCTCGTGGAGCGGGTCGGGGAATACGGTGGTGCGGCCGGACAGACCCTCCTCCGTCACCAGGTAGTTCTCGCCCAGGGCGGCCTGGAGGCGACAGGGCCAGCGCTCCTCCTCGTTGAAGCGGTCACCGCCGTCGGCGCAGTCGGCGGGGTCGGCGCAGTAGCCGTGGGTGTTGGAATCTCCCAGACAGAGGATGTGTTTTTTCATGGGGCACGCTTCCTTTCCTTTGCCCCGCCAGAGGCGGTTTTTTCTCTGTCCAGTCTACCTGTCGGACGGGGAAATGTCAAGCGGAAGCCACAGCGGATTGAAATTTTTTTCAAATTCTCATTTTCTTGAAAAATTTTTCAAAAACGCCTTGACATACAGAAAGGAATTATATATAATTTGTTTCAGCGGGGGGCCCTATCCCCTCAGGTACATGGCAGCTCTGTGCTGCGACACTATCATCTAAATAAAGGAGGACAAAACATGAAGAAGATCCTTGCTCTAGTGCTGGCCATGCTTATGGCCCTGTCTCTGGTAGCATGCGGCGGCAGCTCTGACGACACTGCGACCGATGACACCAGCGATTCCACCTCCACCGAGGAGGCCGGGACCGACGAGGAGGAGGCCGACGCCGAGGTCGAGGCTGACGCCGACGCCGACGCTGAGACCGAGGAGACCGGCGACGTCGAGGCTGCCGACTCCATCACCCTCTGGACCTATCCCATCGGCGGCTGGGGTACTGAGGAGACCGTCAACGAGCTGATCGCTGGCTTCACTGAGGCCACCGGCATCTCCGTCACCGTGGAGTATTTGGACTACACCAACGGCGATGAGAAGGTCAACACCGCCCTCGCCGCAGGCGAAGGCCCCGACCTGATCATGGAAGGCCCTGAGCGTCTGGTGGCCGACTGGGGCGCCAGCGGCTACATGGTGGACATCTCCGACCTGCTGGACGACACCGATATCGCTGAGATCAACTCCGCCGCTCTGGACGCCTGCTATGGCGACGACGGCGCTGTCTACGAGTATCCTCTGGTCATGACCGCTCACTGCATGGCCATCAACAAGACCGTGTTTGAGGCTGCCGGCGCTATGCAGTACCTGGACGAGGAGACCCATCTGTGGAACTCCAGCGAGGACTTCTTCGCGGCGGTCCAGGCCGTCTATGAGTACACCGGCGCTACCGTGGGCGCCATCTATTGCGGCGGCCAGGGCGGCGACCAGGGCACCCGCGCCATCGTCAACAACCTGTACGGCGGCACCTTCGCCAGCGAGGACCACACCTCCTACACCTGGAACTCCGAGGAGAACATCAAGGCCCTTGAGGCTC
>JAJQHP010000046.1 GCA_021199695.1 Clostridiales bacterium | reverse complement strand
CGGATGCAACACCCGGCAGGACGACGTTACCTATGACTCCACGGACAGCGGCAGCTACTCCGCCGACGAGAGCGGCAGCGTGACAGATGACAGCGTAGCCGGTCAGGATGACGCCGAGCGTTCTGTCGCTGACGACAACACCCATCAGGACGGCACCGACAGCTCTGTCACTGACGAGGACAGAACGGATGACGACGGCAGTGTTTCCGACGACGTGAAGGACGCCGTGGACGACACCGCCGACGCCGCCGAGGACGTGACCGACGGCATCATTGACGGGGCCAGAGACGTGACGGACGACGCTGTTGACGCCGTGGACAACGCAGGAGACGACGTCAGGGACGGCATGGAGCAGGCCGACGACGACACTCAAACCGGGAAGTAATTGCCAAAGCAGCCAGACTGGTCATTCAGCCTGGCTGCTTTGTGCTTGTGCGGATTCGTACCAACCCTCACTCCCCCAATTCGCCGATTCGCCGCTCCAGGGCGGCGGCGAACTGTCCTACATGAATCCCGTCCACGAACCGGTGGTTCACCTCCATCGACAGGCCCAGCTCCAGCCGCCCGTCCCGCTCCTCAAATTTTCCCCAGGAGATGCGGGGATTGGCGTCGTCCGGGTTCGGGTCCCGCTCATTGGACAGGGCGGTGAGCCGGAGCCAGGGGAGGCAGGAGAAGAAGATGAGCCCGTCCGACTCCAGCTCCGGGCGGATAAAGCAGCCCTGCGCCCGGCTCCGCTCCCCTGCCGCCTGGCAAAACTGCTCCAGACTGCCCTCACAGGGCATGGTGACGATGTGGAACAGGTCGCTGCCCTGCTTCATGTCGGTAAAGCTGGGGGCGCGCCCGTCCAGCAAATACACCCTGCCCTCCCGGACAGTATAGCGAAAATTTTCCGTCTCATTGACCGCCCGGGTGCAGAGATACACCATGGCGTAATAAAAGGACAGTCCCCGCTCCTTTGTGTATCGATACAGGCCGGTCACGTCCACGGTGAACGTGACCATATACACAGGGTCGTGCATCCCGGAGAAAAAGTCGTAGATCTCCCGGCGGGGCCAGGCAGCCAGGTCGATTTCGTGGGTCATGGTGGGTCCTCCTTGCTCTGTGCTTTCTTCATTATAGCACAGGTTTTGGGGGTGGGGTAGGGGGTGTGCGAATTCGTACCAATTTGAAATTATAGGAAACGGAAATACGGTCCCAAAAACAATGTTGCACACAGTTGTCGGTGATAATATCTGCTATATTAAGAATGGTGAAACGGTATGGAGTACCCCATATACCGAGGAAGAACGAAAAGCAGGAAATTCATTGCGCATAGAAGATAATGGGCAACCCGGTTTTATTCCTTTTGGCAGAATAATCATAAGGCGAAAAGACAATGGAGATTAAGCCGCACCAAATCACAATCAGAGAATTGGTAGAAGATTACGCTGACATGGGTGAAGAAGGCGTTTTCGGCTATAGCGACCGCCTGAACATACGCCCGCCGCATCAGCGGGAATTAGTGTATGACGCTAAAGAGCAAGCAGATGTGATTGCTTCTGTCCGGCAGGGCTTTCCTATCAATGTCATGTATTGGATGGATAACGAAAATGACACCTATGAACTGCTTGACGGGCAGCAACGTACACTTTCCATATGCCGGTACATAGACGGTGAATTTCCGATTCAGATTAACGGCAACCCGAAATTTTACGATAATCTGACTGCTGACGAGCAAAAACAGATTCTTGATTATGAATGGACCGTGTATTTTTGCATTGGAACAGATACAGAGCGGTTAGATTGGTTCAGAATTATCAATATTGCAGGAAAGAAACTGACCGACCAGGAACTGCGCAATGCTGTTTATAATGGGCCGTGGGTAACTGCTGCAAAGAAAGTTTTCAGCAAGACGAATTGTTATGCGTATAATCTGGGCGGGAACAATGTCAGATGGGATTCCATACGTCAGGAAATATTTGAAACTGTTCTGCAATGGGCTTGCGACGCCAACGGCATTGAAACCATTGAAAAATATATGGCAATTCATCAGCATGACAGCGACGCAAAGGGACTGAAAAAATATTTTACCGATAAAATTGACTGGATTGAAACGGTGTTCACAGAATACCACCTAAAAATGAAAGGCTTGCCGTGGGGGGTATCCTATAACGGGTATCGTAACAGGATTTACGACGCAAACAAGGTAAAAGCCCGTGTTCGTGAATTGATGGACGACCCCGAGGTAACAAAGTATACAGGCGTTTTTGAATATATCCTTGATGGGGAACGATATGTTAAACTACTTTCCTTGCGCCAGTTTGACGAACCCACAAAGCGGGCAAAGTACAGGCAGCAAAACGGCGTTTGTCCTATGTGCGGCAAGAAATTTGCTTATTCAGAAATGCACGGCGACCATATTGAGCCGTGGACTGACGGCGGAACTACAACCATAGATAACTGTCAAATGCTGTGTGCTAAATGCAATCTGATAAAGGGAGCAACTGAAGCCGCCTTTTAATTCCAAAAGCCGTTTGTCGTGTAATCTCGGTAAGCGGCTTTTAATATATTTAAGCGACAAACAAGCGACAAAATAGAGTATCAGGAAACAACGTAAAAACAAATATATTGTTTTTATTCAGAGAGAAACGCCCATATACAGGATATGGGCAGTTCTTGATCTACTCCTACCCGAAATATTACATCCGCCCTGCATCCAAACGGCATCCGTCCAGGCCGCATCAAAGGGCGCACAGCAGAAACCGTGCGCCCTGAGCATTTGTATGATTGTTCGGCCTTACAGCATGGAGTAGCCGTTCCGGTTAACCAGTGCATCCACCGGGACGCCCTGCTTGCAGAAGGGGCAGTTGGTGTAGTCATAGCTCCGGTAGTCCGGCAGCGAGCTGACGTCGAAGATGCTGTCGATCTGCACCCCGTCCATCTGGCTGATGTTGCTGAAGATGGAGGAGACCCCCCGGGGCACGCCGCCGTAGAACTGGATGGTTTCGATAGCCTTGTGTACCGTGTAGCCGGTGGTGATGGAGGCCATGAGGACGATGCAGTCCCGGTTGTGGATGAGGGACTTGTAGTTGTCCCGGAAGATGAGCTGACTGGTGTTGGCGTTCTGCTCCGGAGTGACGATAGCCACCTCTTTCTTGGCGTTCAGCCCCCGGCCCAGGTGGGAGTCCACCAGCATCCCCGCCAGCAGCGTGCCGATGACCTCAGTGCCGTCCATGCAGAGGATGGTGTCCACCGGGATGTTGTTCTTATACTTCCGGGAGAGGACGTCGGCCACCGCCTTGGCCTCCCGGTAGACCGTTTTCATGGAGGTCAGCTCCATAAAATAGTTGATGTGGGAGTGGTTGGTGATAAAATGGCCCGGGATGGCCTTGAGATACAGGTCCGTGTTTTTGTTCTTTGCATAGAACTTGACAATCTTATGGTCCAGCGACATAAGGAGCACCTCCAAGATCAGGATGGGTACATTATAAGGCATCCCGGCTCAAAAAGCAAGATACTTTTGGAAAAATGAATGTATCTATTCTGCCGTCAGCCGCTCACGCCGTACTGCTCTGCCAGCTCGCACAGATATTCTGCCATGGACTGTCCCTCGGGTGGGGTAAACTCCGCCCCGTTGTATGCGTAAGGTCCGTCCACGGGAAAGTCGATCCCGTCCCGGACCGCGAGGATATGGGGGTGCTCGGCCTCCTCCGACTGGACGCCCTCCATCAGCAGGAGCAGATACTGCTGCCCGGTGTCGTAGACCGAGGCCATGCTGCCGTCCCCATTCTGGTCATACAGGGCGTACACATAAAGCTCTTCCTCCGTCCAGGAGCCGTACAGCACCTCGTCCACCTGAAAAAGGTAGTAGACATAATCCTCGTATGCCTCCATGCTCTGATAAGTGGCGGAGACGGCCAGATCGCTCTCGCAGACCAGGGCCTCCAACTCCTCCAACTCATAGACCTCCCCGTCCACCGTCGTCTCGTTGGGCAGGGCCGCAATGCTTCCGTCGGAGGCCCCGCTGTCGCAGCCGGTGAGTAGCAGGAGCATACACAGTACCGTCAAAATTGCCGTCCATCGAGTCCTGTTTTTCATGTGACACCATCCCTTCCCATTTTCCGTATTCCTTCTTTTTTATTATACTGAGGGGGAGATAATTGTCAATGACATTTACTGAACTTCTATCCATATCGACCTATTTCCTCCCTGTTACTATAATATTTGCCCCTTGGTTTATGGCAGCCAGCCATAGGCAT
>JAJQHP010000203.1 GCA_021199695.1 Clostridiales bacterium | reverse complement strand
GACAAGGACGGCGAGGTGATCTTCAAGAAATACTCCCTGATGGGCGCCCTGCAAACGGTGGCGGGGCAGATCTGCGAGACGCTCCACAAGACCACCGGATGTCCCGCCGTCATTACAGACCGGGACACGGTCATCGCCGTCTCCGGCGCACCTCGTCGGGAGCTGAGCGAACACCGCGTCTCCTCCGCCCTGGAGGGCATTATGGAGGGGCGGCAGCTCTATCAGCATCACGATGGAGAGAAAGAGGTGCCGGTGACGGAGGATGGGATCAGCGGCCTCGCCGCAGCCCTGGCTGCGCCCATCCTCAGCGAAGGGGATGTGATGGGCTGCATCGTGCTGAGCGAACGGGAGCGCGGGAAGAGCCTGGGGGAGACGGAGTATAAGCTGGCTCAGACCATGTCCGGATTTTTGGGACGGCATATGGAATCCTGACAGATATCCGGCCCGCTGTCTGGCGGAGACGGCGGGCCGGTTTGACAATACAGGGAGGGAATTTCATGGTCGGTTGGTTCACATAATGACGAAAAGTGCCTGTTTTTTCTTGTAAACCCCTTTACAGAAGCCTTTTTCTGGAGTAAAATAATTACGTAGTAGAATGTGTAGGCCTGAAATATAAGATGGAGGTGTGATCGGAATGTCTGACTTCACCCGGCGTTTTGATGTTTATAAAGATGAGGAGTGGGATACCCGGGCAATTTTGACCGAGGTATATCGCGCTCTGGAGGAAAAGGGCTATAATTCGATCAACCAGATCGTCGGCTACATCCTGTCAGAAGATCCCACCTATATCACCAACTACAACAACGCCAGAGCGTTGATCCGTCGCCTGGATCGAAATGAGTTGCTCCAGGAGCTGCTGCGGTATTATCTGAACGTGTGAGACAACTGCCGTACCAATGAAAAGTGCGCCGTCAAACCTGTAAGAGGGATGACGACGCACTTTTTCGTGCTGTCCTGTTAGTTTGACTTCTCCGTGTGGGCGGACCGCTCACCATATCCGCCATAGTGGCGATAGCTGCCGTAACCATAGCCGTAACCATAGCCATAGCCGCCGGGAGCGGCGGAGACGCCGTTGAGCACGCATCCGATCATGTGGATGCGGCTCTCGGAGAGCTGCTCGATGGCCTCGGAAATGTCTCCCGACTTGGCGTAATCCTGCTTGACCACAAAGACTGCGCCGTCCGCCAGAGGAGCCAGCACCGCCGTGTCGGTGATCATACCCACCGGGGCGGTATCCAGAATCACATAATCCATCAAAGGCTTGACACTGTTGAGCAGCTCCCGCATCTGCTGAGAGTCCAGGATCTCCGAGGCGTTGGAGCAGGGCTTGCCGCCGGGGAGCACATAGAGCCGGTGCACCTTGTCGTACTGGAACACCTCATCCAGCCTTGCCTCACCGGTGAGCAGCTCATAGACGCCCTTGCCCGGCTGGAGCTGGAGCATCTCATGGACGGTGGGGTTGCGCAGGTCGCAGTCCACCAGCAGCACCTTTCTGCCATCCATGGCCAGGGACATGGCGATATTGGCGGCAAGGGTGCTCTTGCCCTCTCCGGGGGCGGCGCTGGTGACCAGCAGGACCTTCCTGTCCTGCTCCCGGGCGTCCCGTTCCACACGGGTGCGCAGCACCCGGATGGCGCCCAGAAAGCCCTGGGAGATATGGGGGTTGTAGATGGAAACCATGGCCTGGGTATTCTTCTTTGCCCGTCTCTTCACAGAGATCTGGGGGATGGAGGCCAGGCACTCATTGTTGAGCTGCTTTTTGAAGTCGGACTCCTGCTGGATGGTCTTCCGGGAAATGGTGATCAGAAACAGGATAACCAATCCCGCCGCCAGACCATACAGACCGCCCTTGATCGCGGTGTTGGTGTAGTTGAGCGTGTTGGTCGGCTCTGTTGGGACGCCGGATTCATCCAGCAGATCCAGCGTGGTGGCGCCCACCACCTGCTCCGCCACGGCGGGGTAATTGTCGATCAGAGACTGGACGATGTCATAGGCCGCCTGGGGGTCGCTGGAATAGACCTCGATGGTAAACAGGTTGGTGTTGGTCATGACGGAGGCGGAAATCGTACCGTTCAGGCTGGACACCCCCAGGTCGTCCGCCACGATTTCAGCGAGTCTGCCGCTGGTGAGCAGATAGGGGAAGGTGTTCTCCAGCTGACTGGCGGTAGCGGTGCTGTAATAGTTGCTGGTGGAGTAGGCGTCCTGACTGCCCGAGGTCACAGTAAAGGTGGCATAGGCCATGTACTGAGGCGTATAGGTCTGATAGAGGCGGAAGGCAAAGCCGCCCGCGCCCAGCGCGGCCAGCAGCAGCACCAGCCAGAAATATCGGCAGAAGGACTTCCACATCCCCACCAGGAGATGAATCAGGTCGATGGGCTCGACCGATTCCTCTGTCTTTTGTGTTCCGGAATATTCGCTCATCTCTTGACTGCACCTCCTGTCATTTCTTTTCTTCCTGCTTGCCGTAGTAGGCGCCGTAGCCCCGGTTATACCGGCCATAGCCGTACCCATAACCGTACCCATAGCGCCAGGTCCGGCTTCCGGAGAAGATACGGGTTTTGACATCGTTAAAGACGCAGCCCAGCAGCTTTGCGTGGCTTGCCTCCAGACTGTCGATGGCGTCGTTGATCTGGGGGGCATAGGTCATATTCTGCCGGACCACCAGCAGAGAGACATCTGCATACTCCGCCAGCACCTCCGCATCTGCCATGATTGCCATAGGCGGAGAGTCGATCACAACATAGTTGCTCCGGTAGCGCAGCGCCTCCACCAGTCCGCGCATGACCTCACCGGCCACCAGCTCGGTGGAATTGGTGCAGTTTTTGCTCCCAAGCACCAGGTTCAGACCGGAATCCCGATCCTGAAGCAGCAAATCATCCACCGGGATATCGCCGGACAGGAAGGAGGACAGCTCCGAAGAGGGGGGGACCGGCTTGGAAAACAGCTTGTAAATGGCGGGTCGGCGCAGATCGCCGTCGATGAGGACGACCCGGTCCATTTTCTGGGCCAGAGCCAGGGCGATATTTGCCGCCACCGTGCTCTTGCCCTCGTTTTCCGCCACGCTGGTCACCAGCAGCACCTTTGCCCCGGATTTTTCCGACTGATACATCAGACGCGTCCGAAGCTTTTTGTAGGTCTCCGCGAACAGAAAGCTGGTGGAGGAGGTGGAGAGCAGCGCGCTCTTGGAGCGGCGCAGACGGCTTCCCAACGTCTTATACTTGTTCTCGTGGTAGACCGTCATGAACAGCTTGGTATCCAGCTTTTTGGAGACTTCCTTCTCCGTCTTGACGGCGTCCCGACGGACGGAGAGGGCGCCCAGCAGCAGCGCCATGGCCCCCATCCCGACCCAGAGCGCGTAGGTCAGCGTGGTCCTTGCGCTCAGAGAGTTGGAGGGCGACGTGGGCACCGTGGGGGATTCCAGCTCACCGAGGACGACGTTGGACAGGATATGGCTGGTGACCTGGTCGTAGTTGTCCAGAATACTCCGCAGGACGCGGAAGGCGCTCTCAGGGCTCTCTGACGTGACCTGAAGGGTCATCAGATTGGTGTTGGTGATCAGGCTCGCCTCGATCTCCGGCAGCTCGCTTACGCCCAGATCGTCCATGACGTATTTTTTCAGCAGACTGCTGTTGAGTACCTCTGCCAGCGTCTCCGCCGTGGTAGAGGAGACGGTCAAATCGGACACAACGCCGCCAGTGCTGCTTTTGGCGGAGATGATCAGGGTCGCGCTGCTGGTATACACCGGCACATAGATCATCTGTAGAAACAGCCAGGCAGCCATCATCGCCGCCAGACCGGCAGTGAGGATCATCCACCAGTCGTGGACCAGGTCCCGCAGGACGCTGAAGAAATCCGCCCAGGAAAGGGTGGGGAGCTGAGCGCTCTGATAAGCGTCGCTCTGATGGGAATGGCTCTGCCGGGCGGAGCCATCCCGGCTGGCATTGTTATGCTGCATCTGCTCTTCTGCCATAGCGGCCTCCTTTATTCCACCACTACCAGGAGCAGCGTGGTCCCCTGATAGTCCTCACCCTGATAGGTGAGATAGACCTGATAGACTCCGGCGGTGTCCATCTCCGCTGAACCGCGCACCCGAAGAGCGGCTCTCCGAAGGGTGGAGCCATCGCTGCCGGTGGTGGAGGCAGCCCCCTCGGAGAAGGTGTAGCGGACGCTGCCCGCCACAACGCTCTCCACATAGGAGCGGTAATCCGGCTCATCGTCGCCCACCTGGCAGTAGACAAGATAGGTG
>JAJQHP010000137.1 GCA_021199695.1 Clostridiales bacterium | reverse complement strand
GCCTGGTTTTGTCTGGGCAATCCAAAGGATTGGATGGGTGAATGGGATCAATATCGTTTTTGATTGCAGCTATGGTAAATCTATCTTCTCCAGAATCTTGTCGGATTCGCAAGGGGCCATTTTCGGGGTCTTTTTCCCGATTCATGAATTGGCGTTTTCAACAATTTTCAAATAGAACCGGCCCCAGACGGACAAGTCTCCGTCTGGGGCCATAAAAAACGCTGATTTGCCGATTCCATCGATTGGCGAAGGGCTATCAGGACTTGATAAAGTCCCACAGGGAATCGCTCAATGCGTCCACCACTCCGATCACCCACCCGGCGGCGAAGGGCAGGACGAACGCCACAAACCCAACCGCCAGCATTCGGATTGCCTCTGCGCCGGTGTTAATGCCCATCAGGTAACTGAGGACGGCAAGCACAAAGCACAGTCCAGAGAAGATATAGAAAAGCACTCCCGCAAAGCTGGTCAAAAACACGCCGATCCACTTTGCAATGGTCACGGCCAGCGCCACCGGCAAGGCAACCAGCTTAAACGGCAATTTTAATATAGTCATATTCTTTTCCTCCCTTGTTTATAACTCCATTTTACCAGAACCGTGGCGTTCTGCAAGGATGCCGCCCCAGCTATGTAACCGGCATGGAGATTGCTCCCCATGCCTTGCCGGTCAGGTTTATGAGAGAGACGCAAGCACCCGTAGGGATTCCTTTTGGGTCGCCCAAATCTCATCCAGCCGCTCCTGCAAGTCCTGAATGTCAGCGGCATAAATGCTGTTAGTAGCATTGGCTTTCCTGGCGTACTGAGACGAGTTTTGTCAAGGGTAATTTTCACCGTTTTATAGAACTTTCACTTTTCAATCACCACACAACGGTCAGGGAGCTGTGTACGCGCTTCCCTGGCCGTTATGCTTTTATATCGCCTAATCCAAAAAACTTTTCATCAGGGTGTCCCCAAACGCCTACAAAACGACATATAATCAATGAAAGAGAGAACCCACAGAAGGGAGGCGACAGCAATGGCCGGAACAGAGCACCAGGATGACCTGATTTCTACCCTCTACCACGAGATGTTCCCCATGCTGCTCGCCTACGCCCGCAGCGCATTGGGAGACGGTGACATGGCGGAGGAGGCAGTGCAGGAAACCTTCTGCGTTGCCTGCAAGCGGCAGAGGGAGCTGACCGAAAGCCCGAACCCCAGGGGCTGGCTGGTGAATACCCTGAAAAACGTGATACGACAGCTCCGCCGTGACCGGGCCAGGGAAACGGCGCTGCTGGCCGCTCTGACGGCACGGCAGGACGGGGAGGACAATCCAGACCAGAGCGGGACCGACCCCGACCTGCTCTACGGCGATTTGCAGCACGACCCGGATTATCTGCTGCTGAAACGGCTGGCGCTGGATCAGTGTACAATGGCGAAGCTGGCGGTGGAGCTGGGCATCTCGGTGGAGGCCTGTAAGAAGCGGGTGCAGCGGGCCAGAAGGCGGCTGCAAAAGCGGCTGGAACAGAATTTGTGAGAAAGCGATCGATAGTTCAACGGCAAGGCCGGGCAAAGGAGGGCTTCAAAATGTCCAGGACAAACACATCCGGCGGGAGGGACTTTTCAGCCCTTGACGCCATGACAACGGAAGAATTACAAGAGGTGCTGCGGCGGGATTCTCTGCTGCCGGAGGACGCGCCTTCCGACACGGAGAAAATCCTGCACATCATGGGACTGCTCGCCCAGCGGGAGCCGGACGCCGTGGACGTGGAGGGAGCCTGGCAGACCTTCAACGAGCAGTACCGCCCCCACCCGGAGGATGCCGGAACGGGCGATACAGCGCAGACCGGCGAAGCCCCTTCCCGCAGACGCCCCCTCCGGCGGCTGTTCCGAACGGCCGCAGTTCTGGCGGCTGCCGTCGCCCTGTTGGTCACGGGGACAATTACCGCCTCTGCGTTCGGATACAACGTGACAGAAACGGTGTCACAGTGGCTGGAATCCCTGTCCGGAGAGCCGTGGACGGATGACCTGGCCACCGCCCGGTGGTCAGACGGCGTCTTTTTCTTCGAGTGTGAGGACGCTGCAAACCCGGATTGGGTCGGGGCGAGGAAAACGCTGGAACGCCACCGGGCAGGGGCGTTCGTCGACCTGCTCCCCATCTGGATGCCGGAGGGCACAGAGCGGGTGGATTCCGCGACCATGGAATATGACATTTTCTACTCGGAAAAGCTCTTTTACGCACTGCCGGACGGGGTGGAGTTTTCCATCCGTATGACCGTGTTTTCCAACAGTCAGTATATCTCCCTGTTTACCGCCGACTGGGACGGCTCCGACGTGGAGGTATACGACAGCAACGGAAAGACTGTCTACCTGATTCCCAACGGGGAGGGCATGACGGGTATTTGCGTGGACGACTATATGGAGACCATCATCGCAGGCACATTGACGGCGGAGGAGCTTCAGAATATGTTCGACTCTATCCAGTGGGATAACATCTACTGGTGAGGAGTGCCGGACGATGGGAAGGGGGAGCAAGCCATGAAGAAAGCGCTGTGCTTGATTCTGCCGGTCGCCCTGCTTCTGTTGCTCACCGCTTGCGGAGCGGGAACCGTCGCTTCATCGGAGGCAGAGGACAGCGAAAACGCCGCTTCCGATGAAACGGAAGAAAATCCCGGCTCCGATGCTGCCGAAACGGAGGACGACGAAGGCGACCTGTCCGAGCGGGAGCAGACGCTGATGGATCATCTGCACAGGCCGGTCAGAGAATACTATATCTGTGCCGCCCAATATAACACGGTGTACGACCGGGATATGTCCGCTACCCTCTATTTCACCGTGCTGTCAGTGGAGGCCATTGACCCGAACGCCATTCAGGTGGAGCTGGACTGCCAGAGCGAGACCTCCGTGTGGGCGACCGAGGCGGATTTCTCCGGATATGAGATGCCATATTACCTGTTCTGCTGTTATGCCGGTCTGGACTGGAACGAGCTGGCAGCTTTGTATGACCCGGAATTGGAGCGCACAGGCGGCACGCAGAGCGATGCGTTCATCGACTATTTCAATTCCTGCAGCACTGCCTACGCAGAGGCGGAGGAGCAAGGCCTGCTGGAATGGCCCTACCATGTCTATGAAGTATCCGTTCACATTGCGATCGAATGTGACGAGACGGTGACCTCTGCGGTGTTTACCTGGCCGGGGGTGACGGAGACGGTAGCATTGGGCGAAATCACGCTGCTCGATGAATATTTCTCTCTCATGCTGAATTATCCGGACGGTGAGGCCGGGTATTATGAGACGGCCGGCGGCTATAGCGGTTTTTTCGCAGGGCCTCTGGCGGAGGAGGTCACCACGCTGTCCCCAATCACCGAGGGAGAGACGGCGGGGGACGTGAAGCTGACCGGCTTTTCTCTCATGGAGGGCCGGGAGAACGGCACGGAGATCGTCTCCCTCCGGCTGGTGCTGACCAATCTGGAGGACGAGGATGACGTCACCGATATGGTTTGGGACGGAGAGACGCCGATCTATGTGGACGCCGGTTATCGGGTGGAGGTCTACGCCACCCTGCGCAATCCCCTGTTTGCCCAGCTTATCCAGGACGGGCAGCTCGTCTTTGTGCTGGAATATGAGTATGAAGGGGAAACCTGTCAGAGCGGCACCGCCTGCGGGCTGTACAATCGCAATGGGACGTCACAATATGATGCGCTCCTGGCGGAATACCTGGACGGAGTGGATGTGCTGTCCTATTACTACGACTACTACAATCTGACCTGCGAATCATAACGGCCGGGACAGGAGGGATACCATGCGCCCACACAGAAGCAAGCTGCTCCACGCCTTTACCATGCTCCGGCGCAACAGGCGAAGCTATCTGCTGTTGTCCGTCACCATCGTGCTGTCCTTCGCTCTGTTGCTGGGGTATCTGTTTTACATGGATACTGCCTCCTACAACAAATACAAGTACATCTTTGCCATGAATGAGGAGCTGGTGGGCGTTAGCCACCACACCACCACGGCGGCCAGTACCCAGCTGGAGGAGCAGCTCATCAGCAAGGCAGTGGCGCTTGGAAGCTGCTCAACAGAGCGCATTTTTTACACCACGGTTGAGCTGGACAGCGCCGACTCCTATGTGACAGAGGACGGCCAACAGGTGTACATCCCGCCCGTCAGCGTTATCACCGTTCCGCCAGAGATGGGGACGCAGTTCTTTTCCAGCGCCGGGGAGGGTTCCGGCTGGGACATTCTCTGGCTGAACGGGGAGGCGCATGATCTCATCACCATCGGTCAGG
>JAJQHP010000144.1 GCA_021199695.1 Clostridiales bacterium | reverse complement strand
CATAGTTGTAGGGCTGGAGACGAACCATCAGCTCGCCGAAGGTGATAACTTTACCCATGGGAAATCAGATCCTTTCTGTATTGGTAACGCTTAGCCGCGGACCTTGTCCACGATGGCCCGGGACTGCTTGCACAGGTCGATGATCTTGTCCCAGTTGCCGGACTCGATATCGTCGGCCTTGACCATGTAGCTGCCGCCGCAGGCTGCAATCACCGGGCAGGAGAGATACTCCTCCAGGTTCTTCAGGCTGATACCGCCGGTGGGCATGATCTTGAACATGGCGAAGGGGGCGCTCATGGCCTTGATCTTGGCCAGACCGCCGGACTGCTCGGCGGGGAAGAATTTCAGCACCTCATAGCCGTACTCCAGCGCCATCTGATACTCGGTGGGGGTGGTGCAGCCGGGGAAGTAGGGCAGGTTCAGCTCCTGGCACTTGTCCGCCAGCTTGTAGTTGAAGCCGGGGGAGACGATGAACTGAGCGCCCGCGGCCACGGCGGCGTCCACCTGGGCCACGGTCAGAACGGTACCCGCGCCCACGATCATGTCAGGGCAGGTCTCCTTCATAATCTTGATGGCCTTGTCCGCACCGGCGGCCCGGAAGGTGACCTCCGCCACGGGCAGACCGCCCTCGCAAAGGGCCTTGGCCAGGGGGGCGGCGTCCCGCTCCGGGTGGTTCAGCTTGATGACAGGCACGACGCCGATATTGGAAATGGCCTGGTTGAATGCATTCATGGGATATTCTCTCCTTTTTGTGAGATTCAGATCAGCTGCTCCGTCTGGGCGGAGGCGCGGGCGGAGGCAGCTACCGGAGCGTCCGGGTAATCGGTGGTGGTGGGCATGGGGAGGGACTGCATATACTCGTGCATGGCCTCCGCCACCCGCTTGCCGTTGGCCACGGCCTCCACCACCGTCCGGGCCCCGTTGACCGCATCGCCTGCGGCAAAGACCCCGGGGCGGCTGGTGTGTCCGTCCTCGTCCACGGTGAGCAGACCGGAATGACTGGTGTCGATGCCCTTGGTGGAGGTGACCAGGTTGCTCTCCGCCCCCTGGCTGACGGCGATGATGACGAAATCACAGGGGTACAGCTTCTCCGTACCGGGCACAGGCTTTATCTTGCCGTCCTCGTCTATGGAGCTGTCCGCCAAAATCACGCCGTCGTCCCGAATTTCCAGAGTGCACTTGTCCATGAGAAAGTTCACTCCCTCCAGCTTGGCGTAGCTGGACTCGTACTGGCTGGCGGTAATCTCGTCCGTCCGGGAGACGCAGGTGACGTGTCTGGCTCCCTTGCGCACGGCGGTCCGGGCGCAGTCCATGGCGGAGTTGCCCGTGCCGATGATCATGACCCGCTCTCCCAGGCGGAAGGCGTCGGGGCTGGCCAGGTAGTTGATGGCATAGGCCACAGTCCCCAGGCTCTCTCCCCGGATGCGGAGCTTGTTGGGCTTCCACAGCCCGGCCCCTACGAAGATGCTCTGGTAGCCGTCCCGGAACATATCGTCGATGGTGATGGCCCCGCCGATATAGGTGTTGGGCCGGAACTGGATGCCTTTCAACTCCAGATGCCGATAGGCCAGATCGTCCAGCACCGAGTCGGGGAGCCGGAAGTCGGGGATGCCGTACCGCAGCACGCCGCCGATCTTGTCCCGGCTGTCGAAGATGGTCACCTGATAGCCGTACCGGGCCAGGATAATGGCGATGGTCAGGCCCGCAGGCCCGGCCCCGATGACGGCGGCCTTTCGCCCGTTGGAGGGGGCGGGACCCTTCACCATCTTGTTGGCGTAGGTGGTGGAGATGTAGTTCTCGATGACGGAGAAGTGGACGGGCGTGCCCTTGATGCCCTGGACGCAGTGGCCCTCGCACTGGCCCTCGTGGTTGCAGACCAGGCTGCATACGGTGGTCAGGGGGTTGTTCTCAAAGAGCATCCAGCCCGCGTCGTCCAGCTTGCCCGCTTTCAGCAGGCGGATGACCTCCGGGATATTCGTGTGGATGGGACAGCCCTCCTGGCACCTGGGCTTTTTACAGCCCAGGCACCGGTTGGCCTCCTCCATCACATGGAGCGCCATGAATTACACTCCGGAATAGGCGGAGAAGCCTGCGTCGATGGGCAGAATCACGCCGGTGATGGCGCTGGCAGCCTTGTCGTCACACAGGAAGAACACGCCGCCCAGCAGCTCCTCGCTCTCCACGAAGCGGCCGGTGGGAGTCCCGGCCAGGATCTTGCCGGAACGGGCGGTGGGGGTGCCGTCCTCATTGAACAGCAGAGCGCGGTTCTGGTTGGAGACCAGGAAGCCCGGGGCGATGGCGTTGCAGCGGATGCCGGTGCCGGCGAAGTGGGTGGCCAGCCACTGGGTGAAGTTGGAGACAGCGGCCTTGGCGCCGGAGTAGGCGGGGATCTTGGTCAGCGGGGTGTAGGCGTTCATGGAGGAGATATTCAGGATGCAGCCGGACTTGCGCTCCACCATGTCCTTGGCAAAGGCCTGGGTGGGCAGCAGAGTGCCCTGGAAGTTCAGCTTGAACACGAAGTCCACGCCGCCCTGATCCAGGTCGAAGAAGGTCTTCTGGCCCTCCTTGGCCTCGTGCTGATACTCGTTGTCGGTCTGGGCGCGGGCATTGTTGCCGCCTGCGCCGTTGATGAGGATGTCGCAGGGGCCGAGATCGGCCAGGACCTGCTCATGGACGGCAGCCAGGGCCTCGGCGTCCAGGACGTTGGCCTTATAGCCCTCGCAGACAAAGCCCTCGGCCTTGCACTCGTCGGCCAGCTTTTTGACAGCGTCCTCGTTCAGATCGAGGGCGGCCACCTTAGCGCCCGCCTGGGCAAAGGCCCGGGCCATGGTGCCGCAGAGCACGCCGCCGGCGCCGGTGACGACGACGACTTTGCCGGAGAAATCAACGTTCAGAGGAAGATCGATCATTTGAAACACTCCATTTCTGTGTGATTGCCGGAGACGGGCTGCCTGCCCGGTCGGCGGTTATTAAGCTGGCTTCCGCCAGAGGGACAACATAATCAGAGATCGAAATACCGGGCGGCGTTATAATAGCTGATGCCCTGGACGATCTTTTTCAGCGCCTTCTCGTCGTTGGGGTATTCCCCGTTTTCCACCCAGCCGCCGATCAGGTTGCACATGACCCGGCGGAAGTACTCGTGGCGGGTGTAGGACAGGAAGGAGCGGGAGTCGGTGAGCATACCGATGAAGTTGCCCAGCAGGCTCAGGTTGGCCAGGGAGGTCATCTGCTCCACCATGCCCGCCCGGTTGTCGTTGAACCACCAGGCGGAGCCGTGCTGGATCTTGCCGGGGACCTCGGGCCCCTGGAAGGCCCCGATGAGCACGTCCAGCTGGGCGTTGTCGGCGGGGTTCAGGGAGTAGAGGATGGTCTTGGGGCACTCCCCGGTGGCGTCCAGATCGCTGAGCAGGGCCGCCAGCTCGGTGGTGCAGTTGGTGTTGGCGATGATGTCGTAGCCGGTGTCGGGGCCAAGCTGGGCAAACATCCGGGCGTTGGGGTTACGGATGCAGGAGTAGTGGAGCTGCATGGCGATGCCCAGCCGGGCGTAGGCCCGGGCGCAGGCCAGGAGAAGGGTGGTCTGATAGCCCTCGATCTCCTCGAGGGTCAGCTTCTCCCCTGCCAGCGCCTTGCGGTAGGCGGCGTCCGCCGCCTCCGGGGTGCAGGGACGATACATCACATAGTCCAGGCCATGGTCCGCCGCCCGGCAGCCGTTGGCGTGGAAGTACTCGATGCGCTCCACCAGGGCGTCCGCCACGTCCTGGGCGGTGGCCAGCTCCCGGCCCACCACGGCGGAGAGCTGGGCGATGTAGTCGGCGAAGCCCGCCTTGTGGAGGTTCAGGGCCTTGTCCGGCCGGAAGGAGGGGCAGACCTTGGTCTCAAAGGTGGGGTCGGCGGCGATCTTCTGGTGCCACTCCAGGGAGTCCACCGGGTCGTCGGTGGTGCCGACCATGGCCACGTTGGACTGACGGACCAGGCCCCGGGCGGTGAAGTTGGGGTCGTTGCGCAGCTTATCGTTGCACAGGTCCCAGACCTCTTTGGCGTTGTCGCCGTTGAGATGGCCCTCGAAGCCGAAGTAGTTCTTCAGCTCCAGATGGCACCAGTGGTACATGGGGTTGCCGATGCAAAGCTCCAGGGACTCGGCGAACTTCCGGAACCGCTCGAAGGCGGGCTTGTCGCCGGTGATATAGTCCTCGCTGATGCCGTTGGAGCGCATGACCCGCCACTTGTAGTGGTCGCCGCCCAGCCAGACCTGCGCCAGGTTGTCAAAGCGGCGATCCTCATAG
>JAJQHP010000240.1 GCA_021199695.1 Clostridiales bacterium | reverse complement strand
CCTGGAGGTCCTCCATGCCGATCACATCGTCAAAGCCGTGGTTGGGCTTGGACTTGTACCACTTCTCGATGGTCTCGGCCGGAACCTCCTTGATGGCGTTTTTGGTGGTAAAGCCGGAGGGGGTGGTCTGGACCTGGGGCTGCCCGCTGGCGGTATCCGGGGCGGGGGCCGGCTTTTTGGGTGCGGTCGGCTGCTTTGTCACCGGCTCGCTCACCGGGACCGGATCAGGCTTCGGTGGGGGAGCCGGGGCCACCTTGTTGGCGATCTCGCGGGCCATGCTCGTGGCCTCGATGCCGCGCAGCTCCCACTTGGAGTAGATGGACCGCTGGGAGAGGTTTTTGTCCCGGATCTCCTGGCAGACCTTGGCCGCCTCTATATAGAGCTGGCCCTCCTCCTTGGAGGGCGCGCCCAGCAGCCTACGGGTCCGCTCCGCCTGGCGGATGAGAGCGTTGTATTGATTGGCCTTTTCCTCCATCCAGTCGATGTAACTGGCGCCGCTGATGTCATATTTGCTCATATTGTCCTCCTTACCTGCCGATGTCAGGGGGGTCGATGCTCATGGCGGCGGAGTCAAGCACGTCGAGGTCGTCTCCCAGAGTCGAGCTGCTGTCCTGGGCGCTGCCCAGCCGGGCAGAGAGCTCGTCCAGGTCGTCGTCCCGGCCCGTCGTTTCCGCCGAAGTGCTGACAGGGACCGTTCCGGTATACTGCCCTCTCCGTTCGGCGTCCACCTTCCCCGGGTTCGGCCGCTTGGACAGACAGGCCTCGATGTCTCCCGTGTTTTTCAGCTCCTCAAAGATGCTGTCCAGCAGCTCCTCCTTCTGCTCCAGGGCGGCCTTGGAGGTGAGATAGCCGTAATCGTTCCGTTTTCCGTCAAACCGGCCGTCCATGAACTTGGGCAGCTTGATGCCGTTGCCCGAGATCTGCCGGGTGGTGGCGTCCAGCATCTCATAGGCGTGGGTGATGCTGTCATAGGTCGTCACCGTTTTGAGGGCGTAGATGGCGTCCTTCACCATCAGATAGCCCAGGGCCGCATCCCACAGGTTCTGCTCGTTGACCAGGGTGTCCATCCCCTCTCGTCTGCCCTCGGCGATGGCCCGGCTCTGCTGCTTGATGGTGCGGTTGAAACCGTTGCGGCAGGTCTCCATCTTGCCCCAGCACTTCATCAGGGAGTATTGCAGATCCGCCTCCTCCTGGCGGCTCCGGTTCTTCTTCCAGAACCGGTATTTCCGTACCATTGCGTTTACCTGGCTCTTGGCATCGTCCAAGGCGCCGGTCACATTGCTCCAAATCGACATAGATTGCGCTCCTTTCTGTATTGACCGTCCGCGATCTCTTTTCCGGGCTTATTCGTAGAGCAGCTCGCCCTCCTGCTCGAATTCTTCCACCTGCTGAAGAATCTGCTGCTCCTGCTCCTCCGCCTGACGGATGAGCTCCCACTGCTCCTCCTCGCTCCGAATACCAAGCCGTTCCAGCACTTCCTTGATGCGGCCCTGACCTACCTCGATTTCATCTTCCTGCTTCTTTTGGATTTCCTCTAGGAACTTCCTCGTTTGCTCTGCTACCACTTCTCTGGCCATTTGTGAGCCGGGAGCGTGGAACAGCTGATCAAGCCGTCCCTCGATCTCCTCCACGGTGCACAGGACCTCCCCCATCTCGGCGTCCTGCTCCGCCAGCATCTTGAACAGATTGTCCACCTTCTCCTGGTACTTGTTCATCAGGTCGGGGTCCTCTACGATGGGCAGGGCGGCCAGCGTGGCCTGAAGAGTTTCCACTTGATTTTTTTTGACGATGAGCTCCTGCTCCAGCGCAGTTAGCTCCTCTTTGTTCAAATCCAGGGTGACGCCCCGCAGGTGCTGGTCGATGAGCTTCACGTGTGCCTTCCGCTGGGCGTCCGGCCACTTGGCCCGCTCCTCCGGAGCGTCATGGGTATTGATATAGTCAAATGCCTTTGCCAGGTCCAGGTCGTTCTCAATCTGATGCATCAGATCGACCTTCTCCTTCTCGTCCTTCTCCACGGCCTGATCAAGGACCTTCCGCTGGCTGTCCACGTTCTGCTGGATGCGGTCCAGCCCCTGGGCGAGGCCCACCAGCGTGATCCAGCCGTCCAGATACTGGGCGTTCTTCTCCACGAACTGCTTGGCCAGCTCCGGCTGGTTCTGGGGGATGCGGGTGCGGATGTCCCGAATGCCCCGGGCCAGGGCTGCCTTGGCGGCATAGGCGGCCTGGGCGTCCCCCTGCTCCACCGCCTGCCGGAAGAGCATGGCCAGGGTGAGCAGCCGTTTGTCGATCTCCCGGATGTCCATCTTGATGGTCTGGGGGTCCTTGATCAGCGCATTTGCCAGCACCAGAGACGCATACTCCAGATCGCCGCAGCTCTGATTCTCGTTGCTCCTGTACTCCAGGATCTCCTTAGGCAGGCGGCTGTGGCCGAAGTCGATGGATTTGAGCTGGTCGATGATGAGGCTCTCGTTCTTGGCCGTCTCGTTGGTGATTTTTTTAGCGGCCTGATTTTCCAGATCCTGCTTGCGCTCCTTGCGGGACGCCAGCCATTCGGAAAACGGATTGGTGAATTTACCCGTTGTCTCCGCTTTCCCTCTTTTTGTCTCGTTTTCAGTGGGTCTTGGCATAACGGTTCTCCTTTCCCGGCGGAGGGTCCTCCGCCCATGGCAGTAATACTGCCAGTTTGTATGAATGGGCAAATCGATGGTTGTGCGGCGCCCTATTTAGGCGCCGTGGGATTGAGCATGGTATCCCAGTCCACATCTTCCACCACCAGCTCCCGGTTCATCCGGTTGACGATCTCGCGGATGCTGTCGGTGCTCAACTGGAAGACGGCTTTCCTGACCGCGGCCTCGTACTGGTCCAGAAGCTTTTTCAGGGCGGAGACGCGGTTGGCGAACTGTTCAATGATCTGATCGGACAGGGAGCTGTTCCCTGTATGGGAATGAATCGCGCGGGCCAGCTCGCCCCGCTGCCGCTCATAATCCCGGGAGAGCCGGATCAGCTTCCAGAGCTGTTCCGTGATCTGCAAAATGCCCTTTTCCTCGTCGCTGTCCGGCCGGACGTAGATCCAGTGGACACAGAATTGGAGGGCGTAGAGCACCCGCTCATAGGTGTCGGCGTAGCCGTTTTCCTGAACGCTCTCCAGCTCGGGCAGCAGCCGCTCCACCTCCCTGACCATAGCGGGCGACTCCAGCCGGTTTTTGGGGGAACGGACGGCGTTCCGAATTTCCAAAAGCAGCGGGGAAATACGGTCGATCCGGTCCCGGTCGGTCTGGAACTTTTTGGGGATAAGCAGATGGAGACAGCGGTCCGCGTAGCTGTTTTTGCCCCACAGGATGTCCGGGGGAGCGGAGAAGGCGGACAGCCCCTCTTTGGACAGCCAGGCGGACAGTCCCCCCGCCCGGTCCACCTGACGGCTCTGGGCCAGCAGGAGATCCCACACGTCCTCCTTCCGCAGATGGTCGTACAGCTCCCTGTACTGGAAATTCCAGCCCAGCTTTCCGCCTCCAAACAGGGGCTTTTTCTGCCGCACGCTCCGGCAGTTCAGATACAGGGTGAGATAGGCCGCCGCACTGTCCGCCTCCTGCCGGGAGAGATACCGCCCCTCCACAAAGGAGAGCCGCAGCAGCAGATCCCGGACCCGTTCCCGGGTAAATTCGTTCAGGAAGATCATGCTGTCCCGCTTTTTGCTTTGGATGGAGCCGTACAGCTCCCGCTCGCCGCCCACCCGGGCGTCGGTCACGGCGGTCTCCCGGAGCCGGTCGAAGACCGGACTGGTCAGGAAAAGCTCTCTCGACCCCTCTGCCGTCACCGGGGCGGTCAGGACAATGATGCCCGTCCGCCGATCCATGCTGCCCAGCTGTTCCAGAGTCTCTCTCCACTCGTCGGAGGAAAGGAGAGCACAGAACTCGCCCAGGGGGCAGACGAAAGCCACCGTCTCGCCCTGGCGTCCCTTTAGCTGTCGGACCAGCCATTTTCCCTGCTCCTCCGCCTCAGTGGTGCCGCGGAGCACCTGGGTCCACCAGGAGGTCTCAAAGGGTTTGCTCTTTACATCGCCATAGGTTCGGATGGAAAAGGTCTGCTCTCCGGCGTGGAGAAAGTAGACCGCCTGATACCGTTCGTGGAGCCTGAGCCAGAGATACTGCTCCAGCCCCAGCCGGAGCAGACCGCCGCAGCAGTAGATATCGCTGTCATTGGCGAACACGAAATGAATCAGTTCACTGGATGAAAACAACCGTAGTCCCCCTCCCGGCACAGCTCAGCTCTGTTCCAGCCGAGAGATGCAGTCGGCGCTGACCGGCCCGTC
>JAJQHP010000199.1 GCA_021199695.1 Clostridiales bacterium | reverse complement strand
ACGTGCCACCGGCACGTTTGCCGGACCGGCAAGCCGGTCCGGACCGGGTTCACATCCGGGCGTGGAAGCGTATAAAAAGAATATGTTCGCCCTCCTTGGTAAGCCCGGCTACGAGGACATGAAGGCCGCCTTGGAGGCCCGGCTGTAAGGCTGGCGACTGACGTCGCGGGAGCTCGTTTCCGCTGGGACAGCCATTCTCCGCGCACTTGACATCCAGCTGTTGCGAGCTGCTTTATATCAATAAAATCCGTCGAAAGTTCATTTCGACGGATTTTTTCCATTTTGGGGTGGAAAATTCAGGAAAAGTGTTGACAGGTTAGTAAAAATCTGGTAGCATTTTATGTAACTTGTTGTAATATTTGACGCTGCATCTCGCCGGAATGTTCCTGACGGTCTTTTTTGAGAGAAGTATGCGTGAGAGAGGGATGTCACCTATGGAGCATTTGTCCGCCGTCCCCCGTCGGCTGTTGGCCGCTCTGGGGACGGGTCTTTTCCTGGCCCTGGCGCTAAGCCTGGTCCTGTCCATCCAGCCCGCCGAGGCGTTAGACCTGACCCAGGACGCCGTCTCCGCCCCCTCTCTGAGTCTGGTCCTCTCAGAGCAGGACTGCATTGAGGATGTAGGCGGCCTGTCCGCCCTTCTCACCCAGGACTGTTATTATCTGCTGCTGGATGGTCATGTGCTGGTCACTGCCGACACAGAGGAAGCCCTGACCGAGCTGGTCCGGTCGGTGGCAGAGCTGTACATCACGGAGAACACCGTCTCCGTCTCTCTGGAGGACAATGAACAGCTTCAGCTCTGTCAGGGCGTCGTCTCCCTGTGGGAATCCAATGACCTGGCCGCAGCCGCAGATACCCTGGCCCGGGAGCTGAAGGTGGTTACGGTGGAGCAGAGCGTCCGGGAGATTGTTGTCCGCTGTTCCACCGTTCAGGTCGAGGACGAGACCATGTATGAGGATGAGGAGCCTGTCGTTGAGGAAGGCTCTGACGGTTTGAAGGAAGTCACCACTCAGACCACCTGCCTCAACGGCGAGGCCCAGGAAACGGTCACGGTGGACGTAGAAATCACCGTCAAGCCGGTAGATACGGTCATCACCGTGGGCACCAAGGAGCGTCCGGAGTACATCTGGCCCGCCAGCGGACGGATATCCTCCCATTTCGGCCGTCGGAATGTGGCGGGCGGCTCCAAAAACCATAAGGGCATCGACATCGCCGCCTCCTACGGCAGCGACATCGTGGCCGCCAAGGCGGGGACCGTCATCTACGCTCAGTGTAACAGCGGCGGCTACGGCTACCTGGTGAAGATCGACCACGGGGACGGCAGCGTCACCTATTACGCCCACAATTCCTCTCTTTGCGTCTCCGTGGGAGACGAGGTGGAACAGGGAGACGTGATCGCCAAGGCCGGTTCCACCGGCAACTCCACCGGCACTCACTGCCATTTTGAGATCCGCATTGACGGCACCCCGGTAGATCCGGAGGATTATCTGGAGTAACCGGCTCCAATGATTGGGCAGGCCCCGGAACGTGATTTCCTCTCCACGTTCCGGGGCCTTGTCATACCTATGGGGTCAGTTTTTTCCGGGTTTCAGCAACTCCAGCATCTCCGCCAGCTGCCCGGCGGGGATCTGTCCCGGGGCGGAGGCCCGGGCGGCGGAGCCGAAGGTGATGGCGGAGCCGAACACCTCTCCCGCCAGACGGCTCACCGTTCCCAGTCCGCCCATGCTCATGGTGACGATCGGCCGTCTCACCTGTTCCGCCGCCCGACCGGTGGCGGAGAGGAGAGCCAGCACGTCCGACCGGCTGTGGGGCATCACTGCCAGCTTGGAGAGATCCGCCCCCAGGCCGTCCATCCAGATCAGGCGGTCCACCATTTCACCTTCCTCTGGAGTGCGTGCAAAATCATGGCTGGAGAGCAGGGCCAGCGCCCCCGCCTGATGGCAGCTCCCGATGAGGGCGGTCACATCCTCCCCGGCGGTGAACACCTCGATGTCCACCAGGTCTGCAAAACCAGCGGACGCCAGAGCTTGTATTAGGTTTACATAATCATTTCGAGTAATTCCCTGCTGTCCCCCCTCTGCGGCTGTGCGGAAGGTGGCCAGGATGGGCAGGTCTCCCAGGGCGGCGCGAAGGGCCGCCCCTGTCTCCACCAGGGCCGTCCGGTCCGACCACTGGGCGAACCAGTCCACCCGCCACTCCGCCAGGTCTGCGGGGACGGACTTCACCTGCTCCGCCTCGGCCAGCAGGGCCTCTCTTGTCTCCCCCAGGACGGGGACGGCGATCTTCGGTCGGCCCGAGCCGATGGTCAGGCCTCTTACGTTCACAGGCTCCACGGTGTCCCCTCCTCACAGCCCCATCAGGGGCATGATCTGCTCCACGGGCATCTCCTGCCCCGTCCAGTAGCGGAAGGACTCCGCTCCCTGATAGAGCACCATCCGGTCCCCGTTCTGGGTGCGGCAGCCCGCCTCCCGGGCCAGACGGAGCAGCTCCGTCTCCTTGGGGGCATAAATAGCGTCGGTGACTGCCAGGCCGGGATAGAAAAAGCTCCCGTCCGGGACGCAGCTCTGCCCCGCCAGGCGGCCCATGCCAACATTGGTGGCGTTGGACAGGAGGCAGGAGCTCTGGATTTCCTCCCGCAGCCGCTCCCGGCAGACGGGGTCGTCGTTGTTCAGCTCCCACAGCCGCACCCGGCAGCCCGTTCGTTCCTGAATTTGGGCGGTCAGCGCCTCCGCCTGGGGCCAGCGGGGGCTTCTCCGGTTAAAGACAGCGATCTCCCGGACGCCGCTCAGCGCCGCCTGGGCCAGAATGGCCTTGGCGGCCCCGCCGGTCCCCAGGACGGTGATCTTCTCCCCGGGCAGGGAGACGCCCAGGTCTGACACCCCTCTGGCCCAGCCCGCGCCGTCGGTGTTGTGACCGATGAGATATCCCCCGTCGTTGACGATGGTGTTCACCGCCCCCGCCAGCTGGGCCTCCGGGGCGATCTCGTCCAGGTATTCCATCACCCGCTGCTTGTTGGGCATGGAGAGGTTGGCCCCCCGCATGCCGAAGGTGCGGATGGCGGTGACGGCGTCTCCGATGGCGGGCTCGTCCACGTCAAAGGCCAGGTAGACATAATCCAGTCCCAGCAGCCGGAAGGCGGCGTTGTGCATCAGGGGAGATTTGGAGTGAGCGGCGGGATGGGCCAGCAGGGCGATCAGCCCGGTGTGGCCGGTGACGGGGATTTCCATGGGCGTTTCCTCCTTTGCCGTCTGTTTTTCTGCTGCCATTATACCAGAGGATGGGGCGTTTTGCCAGAGGGAGACAGAAATACGCCTCTCCACGGCCCGCAACAGGCTTTGGAGAGGCGCGTTGATACTGTCATATGCCCAGCCACCCGGCCAACACCACCCAAATCACCGGCACCGCCAGGGCGGGGAGCAGGTTCAGGGTCTTACAGTCCCTGATGCCCAGGATGCTCAGGCCGGAGCTGGCGATGAGGAAGCCGCCCACGATGGAGATCTCGGTCATCATGGCCTCCGTCATAAAGGAGCCCAGGAGGGTGGCCAGCAGGTAGATCGCCCCCTGCCAGCAGAACAGGACGCCCGCGGCGATGGCGATGCCGATGCCGTAGGTGGAGGCCAGCACCATGGAAGTCACCAGGTCCAGGGTGGCGTTGGTGAACAGATAGGTGTTGTCCCCGTAGAGGGCGCTGTTGATGGGGCCGAGGATGGAGAGGGTGCCGATGCAGAACAGGAGGATGGCGGTGGACAGCCCCTCCCCCAGCCGGCTGCCCGACCCGGAGCGGGACTCCGTCAGCCGGTGGAACCGGCCGTTCAGGTCCAGTGCCGTCCCCACCAGGCCACCAAGGGCCAGGCTGATGATGAACAGCACCGGGTATTGACTGTCCGGCATATTCTGCACCACCGAGTTGATGCCCAGCCCGGTGGCGGCCAGGCCGCAGGCGGTGAACAGCGCCGACTGATACTCCGGCTTCAGGCCCCGTTTCACCAGGCTGCCCACCACGCTGCCCGTCAGGATGCAGCAGGTATTGACGATCGTCCCCAGCATGGGTGTCTCCTCTCTGTCAGGGGTGCGCCGATGGGGGACGCCCTTGTCCCTCTGTTATCGGTTCCCGTACATTTTCTCGTAATAGTTCTGATATTCTCCGGAGATGATGGTCTCCCACCACTCCCGGTTGTCCAGATACCACCGGATGGTCTTTTTGATGCCGTCCCGGAACTTCGTCTCTGGCAGCCAGCCCAGCTCGTTGTGGATTTTGGTGGGATCGATGGCGTAGCGCATATCGTGGCCCTTCCGGTCGGTGACGAAGGTGATGAGGCTCTCCGGCTTGCCCAGCTCGTGGCAGATG
>JAJQHP010000091.1 GCA_021199695.1 Clostridiales bacterium | reverse complement strand
CTCTGAGGGAGCTGTCAGCGAAGCTGACTGAGGGAGAGCAGTAGGGGCTATCGACTCGCTAAAAACCTCCGGCGAATTCGTACCACCTTCGACGAATTCGTACCTACCCTCTCAACACGATCTGCTTATAGTAATCCAGCGTCCGGAACCCCCGCTCCAGCTGAGTCAGGAGATATGCCTCGCACACCTCCCCCAGCCGGGTCAGCTCCCGCTCTTCCAGCCGGAAGGAGAGCAGCTTCTTTCCGGGGCAGGTGATGATGTACCGCATGGCGGACAGGGTTCGGGCCGTCAGGGGCAGAGAGATGCCCTCCCCCACCTCCTGACCACAGTCGGCGCAGTGGAGCACCCCCTGGGTCAGATTCAGGCGTGGCTCCTCCGGCTCCCGTCCGCAGACGGCGCAGGCATCCACCAGCGGCTCAAACCCCGCCAGGCTCACCGCCCGCAGCTCAAAGGCCGCCTTGACCTGGGCCGGGGGCCTGTCCAGCCGGTCCAGGGCGTACATGCAGTTGAGCAGCAGGGACAGCAGTTCTCCGGGAGGGGACTCCTCCTGGACCACGCTGTCCAGCACCTCGGCAAAGTAGCTCCCCAAGGCCAGCCTTTCCAGGTCGCTGCGGAGGGTGCGGAATTCCAGCTCCACCGCCGCCTCGGTCACGGTCCACCGGCCCCGGAACTCCGCCAGGGTCATCTCCGACCAGACCAGCAACTGGCAGGCGGCGGAGAGGCCGCTCCCCTTTTTCCGGCAGCCCCGGGCCTGGACGGTGAGCTTGCCCAGGTCGGGGGTCAGGACGGTGAGTATCTTGTCCGACTCCTTATAATTCACTTCCCGCAGGACGATGGCCCTGGTGGTGACGTGCATGGATGGCCTCCCTCTGTCGCTGCCGCATTTTCCAATAGGTGTACGCCTGGGGCAGTCCCGTCTCCCGGAACAGCGTCCAGCCGTTCTCCTGTTCTGTCTCCCGCTCTCTCATCTCGCTCCCCTCCCGCCCTTACTCTGGCGAAAAGGGGGTCGATTTATGTCTGGGGATGTCTGGTAAGTCAAAAGAGGAGCCTGTCCAACAGGCCCAGAATGAGCAGATGGGCGGGGTAGAAGATGTAAAAGAACCACTTTTTCCCGGAGCCCCGCTGCCCGTTGTAGGTCAGGGTGAGCAGCACGCCCAGGACGGCGAATATCTCCATCCAGTTGTCATCCAGCACGCAGAAGGCCACAATGGCCACCGATCCCAGCAGTGCCTGATGCCAGCGCTTGCCCAGGCCCGGCCAGGCGCTGCCCCAGTACAGAGCCAGGATCAGCATTACGCCGAACAGGCCGTAATCTGTTAACAGCAGCTCCGCCCCCACGCCGGCCGCAAGGGCAATGCCGATCTGAGCCAGTCTCCGTCTGCCCTGGGGCCAGCGCTCCGGCAGCCGCTCGCAGGCCCACATGGCCAGAAAGCCCAGCAGCAGGGTGAAGAACACGTTCTGACTGTAGCCCTCCAAAAAACCGTTTTCCGGGTCGTTGAAGGCGATGTCAAAGGGGATCTCCGCCACCAGGCAGAACAGCCCCAGCCGGAGGGCGTATTTCCCTCGGCTCCGGGTGTGGTGAAATCCCTCCACCAGCAGGAAGCAGAAGATGGGAAAGGCGATACGCCCGATCTCTCGCATGAGGATATAGACCTCATACCAGTCCGAGCTGCCGCTCTGGGCATAGGCGCTCCACACCAGGGTATAGCCCAGGTGGTCGATGAACATAGCGACGATAGCCACCCATTTCAGCGCGCTCCCGCTGCACCGCTGCCAGGGACGCAGCGCTGTCTCCGGTTCCACCGTGTCAGTCCTCCGTAAAGCCGAAGGAGCGGATGAGACCGGGATTGTCCCGCCAGTTCTCCTTCACCTTCACCCAGGTCTGGAGATAGGCCTTGGTGTCCAGGAACGCCTCCATGCCCTCCCGGGCCTGGGAGGATATTTTTTTCAGCATGGCGCCCTTTTTGCCGATGATGATGCCCTTGTGGCTCTCCTTCTCGCAGTAGATGATGGCCTCGATGTCCACCACCCCGTCGGGCCGCTCGTGGAACCGCTCGATGGAGACGGCGGTGCCGTGGGGGATTTCCTTGTCCAGAGAGGTCAGCAGCTTTTCCCGCAAAATCTCCCCCATGATCTGCCGCTCCGGCTGGTCGGTGAAGGCGTCCTCCGGGAAGTACCAGGGGGACTCCGCCTGATAGTCCTTTAAAACGCCCATCAGCTCCTCCACCCCGTCCCCCTCTTTGGCGGAGACGGGGACCACGGCGTCAAAGCTGTGCTCCTTCTGATAGGCGTCGATGACCGCCAGCAGCTTATCCTTCTGCTCCACCCGGTCGATTTTGTTGATGACCAGCACCGAGGGGACGGCCAGCTGCTCCATCCGGCGCATCAGCTCCCGCTCCGGCTCCCCGGGAGAGGGCACCGGCTCCACCACCAGCACCGCCACATCCACGTCCGCCACGCTGGAGCGGGAGACGTTGTCCATATACTCCCCCAGCCGGGTCCTGGCCCGGTGCAGGCCGGGGGTGTCCAGGAAAATATACTGGGCCCTGTCCCGGGTGACCACCCCGGTGATACGGTTCCGGGTGGTCTGGGGCTTGGCGGAGATGATGGCCACCTTCTCCCCCACCAGGGCGTTTAACAGGGTGGACTTGCCCACGTTGGGCCGGCCCACGATCGCGATCATTGCACAGGTTGTCTGTTCCATGTGTTACCTCTTTATTATCTGTGATGTTGGATGGTGCGGGTTTGTTGGGAATTGGTGCGAATTCGCCGGAGGTCTTAGCGCTTCGGTAGTGCCTACCGCTCTCCCTCAGTCAGCTTCGCTGACAGCTCCCTCAAGGAGGGAGCCGAGAGGGTTGCAGCAGGCCCTTGGCTCCCTCTTTGAGGCAGGGAGCGTAGCGGAAGTGCCGCTTGACGGCAGAGCTGGCTGCCCGAAGGGCAGACTGAGGGAGAGCAGCAGGCACCCTCAACAAGTCAGGCACCATCGGCGAATTCGCAACCGTCTGATTCAACGGTTTCCCGTTTTCCTCACCGGCTCAGCTCCAGCGCCTCCATAATGGCCTCTTCCCGCGCCCGCATCTGCCGTTTTTCCTCGCCCTCGTCCATGTGGTCGTAGCCCAGCAGATGGAGGACGGAGTGGACCGCCAGATAGCCCAGCTCCCGCTGGACGGAGTGTCCGTATTCCTCCGCCTGGGCGACGGCCCGCTGATAGGAGATGACCATGTCTCCCAGGGGGAGCAGACCCGTCTCCGGGTCCAGGTCCAGGGCGTCCCCCTTGGGGGGCTTGCCCGGGCGGAAATAGAACATGGGGAAGGAGAGCACGTCGGTAGCTCGGTCTACCTCCCGCTGCTCCAGGTTGATCTGGTGGATGCCCTCGTCGTCGGTGATGAGCACGTCCACCTCGCAGGGCACGTCCACCCCCTCCAGGGCCAGGGCAGTGGTGATGCACCGGTTCAGCAGCTGCTCATAGGGAAACGGCTCGTCCAGGTCGGAGCTGAGTATGATCTCGTGGTTCATGGTGTCGTCCCTCACTTCTTATTCCTGCGGCTCTGCCGCTGTTCGTCGTCCTCATAGGCCTTGATGATGCGCTGCACCAGCACATGGCGCACCACGTCCTGACCGGTCAGGCGACAGATGGCGATGTCCTCCACCCCGTCCAGCACCCGCATGGCCTCTTTTAATCCGGAGACCTTGTCCGTGGGCAGATCGATCTGGGTCACGTCCCCGGTAATGACAATCTTCGACCCGAAGCCCATGCGGGTCAAAAACATCTTCATCTGCTCCTTGGAGGTGTTCTGGGCCTCGTCCAGGATAATAAAGGAGTCGTCCAGGGTGCGGCCCCGCATATAGGCCAGGGGGGCTACCTCGATATTTCCCCGCTCCACATACTTCTCGTAGGTCTCCGGCCCCAGCATTTCAAACAGGGCGTCGTACAGAGGCCGCAGGTAGGGGTCTACCTTGCTCTGGAGGTCGCCGGGGAGGAAGCCCAGCCGCTCCCCCGCCTCCACGGCGGGACGGGTGAGGATGATCCGGTTGACCTCCTTGGCCCGGAATGCGGCCACGGCGGCGGCCACCGCCAGATAGGTCTTGCCCGTTCCGGCGGGGCCAACCCCCAGGGTGATGGTGTTTTTCTGGATGGCCTGAATATAACGGGTCTGGCCCACCGTCTTGGCCTTGACCGGCTTGCCCCGGGCGGTAATGCACAGCACGTCCCGGCCAAAGGAGTCGATCTCCCCGCTCCGGCCCGCCCGGACCAGGGAGAGGACATAGCGGATGGTCTGCCCGTTCAGCTCCTCCCCCCGGCCGGAGAGGGTGAGCAGGCCGTTCAACGCCTGTACCGCCAGGCGGACGTTCTCCCCCTCGCCGCTGACCTTCAGCTCCCCGTCCCGGTTGACGAT
>JAJQHP010000044.1 GCA_021199695.1 Clostridiales bacterium | reverse complement strand
TCTCCATGCGCTCCAAGGAGAACGCCCAGGACTACCGGTATTTCCCGGAGCCGGACATCCCCCCCATGGAGCTGAGCGAGGACTATCTGGCGGGCCTCCGCTCCGGTCTGCCGGAGATGGCCCAGGCCCGGCAGCAGCGGTATGTCCGGGAATTCGGCCTCCCGGAATACGACGCCGGGCTGCTCACCGGCACCCGGGCCCTGGCGGACTTCTTTGAGGCCACGGTGGCTCTGGGGGTCCCGCCCAAGGAGGTGTCCAACTGGATGATGGCGGAGCTGCTCCGCACGTTAAAGGAGAAGGGCATGGAGGCCAAGGACATGGCCCTGACGCCGGGGACCCTGGCCGCCATCATCCAAATGGTGTCCGACGGCAAGCTGAACCGGAGCACCGCCTCCCAGGTGTTCTCCGCCGTCTTTGACGACGACGCCGACCCGGCGGCCTACGTAAAGGCCCACGGTCTGGAGCAGATCAGCGACGCAGGACTGGTGGAGGAGACGGTAAAGACCGTCCTGGCCGCCAACGCCGCCCAGGTGGCGGAATACCGCTCCGGCAAGCAGAAGGTGTTCGGCTTCCTGGTGGGCCAGTGTATGCGGGCCCTCAAGGGCAAGGCCGACCCCAAGGTGGTCAACCGGACCCTGCGGGAGCAGCTGGACGGGTGATGGGGTGGTGCGGATTCGCCGGGGATTTCTGCTTATCGTGGGTGCGTGCTGTTCTCCCTCCGTCACGGCTTACGCCGTGCCACCTCTACCGCCTACGGCGGCACTTCGCCTCACAGAGGGAGGCAAGGGTCTGCGCAAACCTCTTGGCTCCCTCCTTGAGGGAGCTGTCAGCGAAGCTGACTGAGGGAGAGCGGTAGGGGCTTACCCTTTGCACCATGCTCCCGGCGAATCCGTAAACCCCCAAACTGCCCCATAAATCCGAAATTGCCCTCCGTTTTGCAGGATATCCTGCGAGACGGAGGCTTTTTCTTTGACACGGTAAATCGTGTTAGCGTAATCTGCACAGAAAAATCCGCGACTGAACGACAAATTTTTCAAAAATGTACTTGACAAGTGGAATTCGACGGCTATAATAGGAGCTGCAAGGGGGATTCTTCTCCCCCGCTAAGGAATCTATCTTTTGGACTGGAGGAAATTGATATGAAGCATTTCATTCAAAATTTGCTGCGGTGCAACCACACCAGGGAGCGCACCTGGCGGACGGACAGCTGGGACGAGTACTGCGTCCTGCGCAACGCCTGGAGCTGCTGGCGCTAAGCGGCTTCCGGGGCCTCGCCGCATAAGTGCAATGCCCCACCCTGCGGAAACGTCCCCCGGTGGGGACCGTCCGCCCCTGTATGGGATGAAGCCCTGAAAAATTTCATTCTGTTTCACCCTCTCTCCGCATATCTGTGTGGGGAGAGGGTGATTATTTTGTTTCGTGAACTGCCCCTGGTCTCCGGCGGCGTGTGCGTGGGTCGGGCGGAGTACGAGGAGAGCCAGCTCCGCCTGCGGTTCCGGTGCCGACTGCCCGGACGGCGGGAGGTGTGCAAGCTGTGGCTTGTGGGAAAGGGCGGACGGCTGCTGCTGGGCACCCCCGCCCCCCAGGGCGATGGGCTGTACCTGGAGCGGAGCCTGACCCGCTCCTCCCTGGCGGATGCGGGGGTCTGCCCGCCGGAACGGGTGGAGCTGGAGCCGACACAGACCGGGCCGGACCCGGAGCCGCCCCAAAACAGTCTCCCCGTCCGGCCAGACGACCCGGCCATTGCCGCAGCCCTGGCCGCAGAGCGCCCCGGTCGCTGGCAGCGGGTGGGCGATCGCTGGCAGGTGGCCTATCCCTGGCAGCCGGGGCAGCCCATGCCCCTGCTCCCCCTGTTCTGCTTTGCCCGGGCAGGCCGGGGGGAGGTGTCCTTTCTCCTGACCGACCGGGGATATCCGGCGGCGGAGGGGTGAAGGAGAAATTTCCCCCGGCAGAGCGTATAATTCCGGCGTCCGGTGGAAGGATAAGGTCTGTAAAGGAGATGATTCCAAATGGCCAATCTGACCACCAAGGAACTGGAAGCCCTGGACGATCAGCTCAATTTTGAGCACGTCTGCGTGACCAAATACCAGGCCGCAGCCGCCGAGACCCAGGAAAACACCCTCCGGGAGTGCTACAACAAGCACGCCGGACAGCATCAGCAGAATTTCAACACCCTGCTGACCTTTTTGAGATGAGGAGGGCACTGAAATGAACGACCAGGAGCGTATCACCGACCTGATTCTGCTGGAGAAAAAGATGAGCACCAACTACAACGAGTTTGCCAGCGAGTGCACCAATATCCAGCTGCGGAACCAGTTTCTGTCCCTGCTGAGCAAGGACCACGACATCCAGAGCGATCTCTACCAGGCGGCTTCCAGCCGGGGCTGGTATCAGACCCGCCCCGCCGACGGGGCGCAGATCAACCAGACCTATCAGAAGTTCTCCAAAATGTGACCTGTCAGGGCCTCTCCGGTCGCTCCGGCCGGGGAGGTCCCGGTCTGTCCGGGCATCAGAGGGGATATCCCGGAGGGATTCGTCCCGGCGGGGCCCGCTTTTCCGCTTGTCACGGGAGAAAAAGCGTATTATAATGGGGCCGGGAGACAGCCTCTCCCCTCTTTCGCCGTATTCTGCGGCCCTACATCACAAATGCTCCGGGAGGCCGGTTATTTATGTCTGTTTCTCAACTGAAAGCAATGCTGCGCCCCGGCTGCCGCGCCCATCTGGTGGGCGTGGGCGGCGTGTCCATGTTCCCGCTGGCGGAGATGCTGCTGAACCGGGGTATCGTCGTCTCCGGCTCCGACGCCAGGGAGTCCGACCATGTGGCCCGGCTCCGGGCCCAGGGGGTCCCCGTTACCATCGGCCATCTGCCGCAGTCGGTGCAGGGGGCCGACCTGGTCATCCGCACCGCCGCCGTCCACGACGACAACCCGGAGATCGCCGCCGCCCGGTCCGCCGGTATCCCCGTCTTTGAGCGGGCGGAGGCTCTGGGCGCTCTCATGAGCGACTATGACCACGCTCTCTGCGTCGCCGGGACCCACGGCAAGACCACCACCACCTCCATGTGCGCCCACATCGCCCTGGAGGCCCGGCTGGACCCCTCCATCATGATCGGCGGCAATCTCCCGGTGCTGGGCAGCGGCTACCGCATCGGCGGACGGGACACCTTCGTCCTGGAGGCCTGCGAGTACTGCAACTCCTTCCTCTCCTTCCGGCCCACGGTGGCGGTCATCCTCAACGTGGAGGAGGACCACATGGACTTTTTCCACAGCCTGGAGGAGATTCAGGCCTCCTTCCGCACCTTTGCCGAGCTGGTGCCGGAGGACGGCTGCGTGGTGGCCAACGCCGACCACCCCACCACCATGGCCACCCTGTACGGCCTGGAGCGGAACCTCATCACCTTCGGTCTGGAGCAGCCCGCCCGGGTCACTGCCCGGAACCTGCTCTTTGAGGCGGGCCTGCCCCAGTTCGACATCATCTGCGACGGGGCCTTCCTGTGCCATGTGGAGCTGTCCGTCCCCGGACGGCACAACGTCATGAACGCCCTGGCCGCTGCCGCCGCCTGCTGGTTCATGGGGGTCAGCGGGGCGGCCATCGCCGCAGGGCTCAACGCCTACCGGGGGGCGGAGCGCCGCTTCGAGTACCGGGGCCAGGTGAACGGGGCGAAAGTCTACGACGACTACGCCCACCACCCCGGGGAGCTGCACACCCTGTTCTCCATGGCGGAGACCCTGCCCCACAAGCGCATCCTCTGCGCCTTCCAGCCCCACACCTACTCCCGGACAGAGGCCTTTTTCGACGGCTTCGTGGAGGAGCTGTCCCGGCCGGACCGGACGGTGCTGATGGAAATTTTCCCCGCCCGGGAGACCAACACCACCGGCATCTCCTCCCGGGACCTGGCAGAGCGCATCCCCGGGGCCATTTACTGCGCCACGCTGGAGGAGACGGAGCAAACCCTCCGCTCTCTGGCCCAGCCCGGGGACCTGGTGCTCACCGTAGGCGCGGGGGAGCTGAACCGGGTGGCCGGCTGGCTGGTGAAGGGGTAAGCCCACCGCAAAACATCATAAACAAGCAGAACCGCACCGGCAAGCCGGTGCGGTCCTGTTTAGAGAGAGAAAAGAGAGAGAAGAGATTGGGAGGTTACTATTTTGGGAGGTACGATGTTTGCTGCTTACGGTGTTATCTTACCCCCGGAAGCGGCGAATTGGGTGAAGGAACTGAAAACGAATTTTGAATAAGTTGTGAACAGATGGTCGCTCACACCAGGGCGGCGTTCTCGATGGCGGCGGACAGGGGCTGCACCATCTGCTTCTTCCGGCTGACCACCCCGGGGAGGGTGATGGAGTTGGCCTCGCAGTCGGCGTGGAAGGCGGCCCGGACCACGTCGTCCGCCCCCTTGCCCACA
>JAJQHP010000025.1:14520-15788 GCA_021199695.1 Clostridiales bacterium | reverse complement strand
GAGCCTGCTTTGATGTGGAAGATCCAGCGGCCCTTCGCCATGCTGAGGTCGATAAGTTTTTCAAACATCGATACCCCTCCTCAAAGCCCCAGCCAGACCAGGATCAGGCTGATTGCGGCGAGACCGGCCACCACGGTCCAGTAGAATTTGAATACCTGTTCCGTCTTGAACCGGGCGCAGACCGCGTGGGGCAGGCTCATGGTGATAAAGGTCAGCAGAGCGCAGACCAGGATGAAAATCACTACGTCGAAAAAGAGAATGCCGGTGGTGAGTCCTCCCAGGAAGAGAACGCAGAACAGAGCGGTCATCATGTACATTTTGACCATGTGGGTCAGCTTGTAAACCGCCAGGGGAGGGCCGCTGTACTCCGCCAGAGTGCCCTCGCAGATCTCCGTCTCCGCCTCGGACACGTCGAAGGGGTGCATCCCCACCTCGCAGGGGATGACAAACAGCATGGCGATGGCGGCGGGGATGAGGCTCCAGTGGGTGATGAGGGGGCCGTTGGCCTCCTGATACTCCATAATGGCCTGGAGGGAGAAGGTGAGAGGCATACCGGTCCCGGCGTCGTAGGACAGGGTCGCCCGGCTGATCGCCAGAATGACCAGGACGAAGGGCAGCTCATACGAGATCATGGCCACCATCTCCCGGCTCAGGCCCACCCCGGCAAAGGGGGAGCCGGTGGCGGAAGCACCCACCATCATGCACACGCTGACCAGGGTGAGCAGGTAGAGAATGACCACCAAGTCGGCGGTGCCGGAGAAGGCGGCTCTCCCCTTGACCACTGGGAGGAACAGGGAGATGGTCATCAGGGCCACAAAGCCGATGACAGGGGCGGCGAAGTAGACCGCCTTTTTGGCGTGACGGGGGACGATGGTCTCCTTGCCGCAGCATTTCAGAAAGTCATACCAGGGCTGGAGCAGGGGAGGGCCCACCCGCCGCTGCATCCGGGCCACCCACACCCGGTCCAGACCGGCCAGGAGGATGCCCATGAGAATACAGAACAGAAGACCGGGAAACACCAGCACATAGAACAGGTTGAGCAGTAGTTCGTTCATCGTATCCCGCCTCCTTTACAGCAGCACGATGCAGAACAGCAGGACAAAGGCGATGGCTACCGCTCCATAGAGAGCGTAGTCGTTGACAATGCCGCTGTGCCAGTCGTGCATGAAGTGGAAGTAACGCCGCCAGCTGTGCTTGAAGCCCCAGAACAGGTCGCTGCCGCCCACCTGGGAGTAGACAGCCTCCTCACCGGAGAAGAAGGGCTCGTA
>JAJQHP010000025.1:0-14510 GCA_021199695.1 Clostridiales bacterium | reverse complement strand
ACCCTTCTGCTTGTCATCCGGGCTGGCCAGCAGGAACACGATGGCCACGGCGCAGGTGATGCAGAACAGCAGCATCAGCCAGGAGGTGGGAGACCAGGTGCCGGTGACGGCGATACCCTCGATGCCCGCAGCGGTGACGCCGCTGGCGGCGGCGTAGCCGGCGCCCATGGCGGTGTCGATGTAGCCCACTACGTTAAAGACGGCGTTCACTGCCGGGGTGAGAAGCTTCTCCTGGATAAAGTCCGGGAACAGTCCGGTAAGGATGCAGAGGACTGCCAGCACCCACATGGGGAGCCGCATGGTCAGGGGGACCTCCTTCACGTCCTTGTACTCCTCCGGCAGCTGGCCGAAGAAGACGCTCTGAGCCACCTTGATGAAGGAGGCCAGGGTCAGGACGCTGGTGATGAGGGCGACTACGCAGATAAAGATGAAGTAGAAGTTGCCGGAGGTGACGCCGTGGAGGAAGGCCGCCTGGTAGATCATCCACTTGGAGGCGAAGCCGTTAAAAGGCGGCAGACCGCTGATGGAGGCCGCGCCGATGAGGAACAGCAGACAGGTCTTGGGCATCCGTTTGCCCAGACCACCTAGCCGGTCCAGATCCAGGCTCCCGGTCTGGTGCTGGACAGCGCCGGCGGTGAGGAAGAGCAGGCCCTTGAAGATGGTGTGGTTCATGGCGTGGTACAGTCCTGCGCCCACACCCAGGATGGAGCCCAGGCCTACGGCGGTGATGACATACCCCACCTGAGAGATGGAGTGGAAGGCCAGCAACCGCTTGAAGTTGTGCTGGTTAAAGGCCATGGTGACGCAGACGAACATACTGATGGCCCCGAAGCCAGTGACCAGATACTGGACGATGGGCTGGTCATAGTTCTGATAGAGCACATAGACCAGGCGGATGATGCCGTAGACGCCGCATTTGGTCAGCACACCGGAAATCATCAGGGAGATGGAGGCGGGGGCCACTGCGTGGGCGTCCGCCGCCAGGGGCTGGAAGGGGAACAGGAACGCCTTGCTGCCAAAGCCGATGAACAGGAAGGCGAAGGCGGCGATGGTCACAGGGTTGGTCCCCTGGCTGGAGAGCAGGGCGGCGACCTGGGCCAGATTCAGAGTGTGGAGCTGGGAGTAGAGCATGGCGACGCCTAGCAGCACGCAGGTGGAGCCGAGGGAACCCACCGCCAGATACTTGAACGCTCCCTCCAGAGCGCCCTCGTAGGTGTTGCGGAAGGCGGTAAGGGCCACGGCGGTAAAGGTCATGATTTCCACCATGACAAAGATGTTGAACAGGTCGCCGGAGAGCACCAGGCCCAGCACCGAGCCGGAGAGCATGAGAAACAGGGTGTAATAGTTCACCAGACTGTCGTCATGGTTCATGTAGGTGAAGGAGTAGAGCCCGGAGACAAAGACCGCCACAGTGACGATCAGGCCAAAGAACAGGCTCAGGGCGTCCACCTCCAGGCAGATGCCGATGGCCCAATCGGCCTCCGGGGCCCAGTTGCCCAGCCAGTAGACGATGGTCTCCCCGTCGATAAAGACGGTGGGGATAAGGCAGAGCATCATGACCAGGGGGACGGTGACGGCGATGGTCACCACCACGTTGCGCACTACCGCATGACGGCGGCCCACAAGGGAGGCGATGAACGCACACACGAACAGGGTCATGATAGCCAGAATCGGGAAGTTTTCCATCAGCCGTTCAACCTCCTGATCTTACGGGTGTCCAAGGTGCCGTACTGCTCATGGAGCATAATGACCAGGCACAGGCTCATGGCAGTGGTGCAGGCGCCGATGACGATGGAGGTCAGGGTCAGGGCCTGGGGCACCGGGTCTACGAAAAAGCTGGACTGGGTCAGCTCCTCCAGGTTGAAGATGGGGGCGGTGCCGCCGTCATTGAAGCCCGCCGAGACGATGAGCAGGTTGGCTCCATAGTCCACCAGGCCGATGCCGATGACAGTCTTGATGAGATTGTGCTTGACCACCATACAGTAAATGCCCAGGACGACCAGGGCGAAAGCCCCGACATAGTTTACGATCATCATTGGGAGACATCCTCCTTTCCGTCAGAGGGCGTATCGCCGCTCTCCTCCTCCGGGTCCAGAGCACCCAGCATGAGGATAAGCAGGCAGGTGATGCCCGCCATGACGTGGTAGCCCACGGCGTCGTTCATCAGGATGCTGGTCTCCATCTCATATCCGGCGAAGACGAAGTTGAAGCAGAAGTTCAGCCCCGTAAAGACGCCCAGCAGGGCGATGACTACGTACATGATCTCTGCAATCGTCTCGCTGCTGTGGAGCAGCCGGGAGCTGAAGGAGTCCTTCACCTGGCTGCCGCCGTGGCCCAGAAAGACCAGCAGAATGGCGCTGGCGATCAGCACGCCGCCCTGAAATCCGCCGCCGGGGCTGGAGCTGCCGTGGAATACCACATAGCAACCAAACATACAGGCCAGGGGCAGGAAAACATCCGCGGCGCAGCGGACGATCACATCCTTCCGGCGAATCTTTGGCTTGTTGGAATCCGTTTTCATTCGCTCTCGCCCTCCTTTTCCGTCTCACTGTCGGTCTCAGCTGCATCTGCCGGGACCGCTTTCTTTGCCGCCTTGCGGAGAATGACCAGGCAACCCGCAATGGAGGCGATGAGGATAAAGCTCTCGCCCATGGTATCGTAGCCACGGAAGTTAAAGACGACGCTGAACACGACGTTGAGCGCCGTAGTCTTGTCCAGATTCTCGTTGACGATGACAGCGGCCACGCCGTCGGCATCCGAGTTGTCGTAAGATTCCGGGTCCTCATAGAGGGCCAGCAGGTCGGTGTTCGACCCGTCGTAGGTGGGCTCGCTGGTGCCCATGAGCACCGCCATGTAGACGCCGCAGACCATGAGAACGGCCAGGCTGGCGGCGAGCAGGATCTTTTTCAGCTTCATTTTCGATCCTCCTTGTGGGCGTTGACCTTGCGCAGAGCGATGATAAACAGGATGGTGGACAGCACTGCCCCCACGCTGGCCTCTGCGATGGCCACGTCCGGAGCCTGGAGCAGGATAAACTCCAGGGCAATGAAGGAGCCGGTGGCGGCCAGAGCGATCACCGAATCCACCAGACGGACGGCGTGGACGGCCACAGCGGCGGCAGCCACAGCACCTACGATGGCGAGGGTGTTGAGGATAAATACGAGCACTCCGTTCATTCCACCTCATCCTCCTTATAGTCATCCATCACCAGATCCTTGGCAGGCTTGATGCCCATTTTGTAGGCGGCCTTGCACAGGGCATGGTTGGAGACGGGGTTGGTGCCCATAATGAGCACCAGGATCAGTCCCAGCTTGACGTAGGCGATGACCTCGCTGCCGTCCACGACTGCATAGACGATCCCCGCCAGGACCACCGCAATGGTCCCCAGAGTGGCGATGCAGGTGGAGGCCTGGAGACGGCCAAACACGTCGGGCATACGGATGTACCCCAGAGTGCCTACGATCAGGAAAAACAGCCCGATGACCAGGAGAATATCCACAATAATTCTGACAGCCATTAGATCCTCCCCTCCAGATAGCGGGCCACGAAAACCGTACCCACAAAGCCCAGTAGCGCGACTACCAGGGCGATGTCCAGATAAATAGCCCGGCCGGAATACAGGGAATACAGCGCCAGGGCCAGAGCGGACATCAGATCCAGGCTGTCGGCGGCGCACATCCGGTCAGCGGCGGTGGGACCCTTGAAAATGCGGTAGAGCAGGAACAGATCCAGTATCACGCAGACGATCGCTGCAATCAAAAATTCGATCATTTCCAAATCCTCCCGATCCAACGTTCCATCCGGCCCTTGATGACCTCGCCGGCCTTTTCCCGGTCGGTCTCGGTCACATTGATCCAGTGAACGTAGTAATAGTTGTTGCCCTCCTCATCCTCGGCCACGTCCATAGTGATGGTGCCAGGGGTGAGGGTGATGCTGTTGCTCACCATGGCCTGTCCGTAATCACTCTTGATGTCCGGAGAGGCGGGGATACGGATGATACCAGCCTGATAGTTCCCCAGGTTGGGACTGAGCACGATGCGGGCCATATTCACGTTGGCCTTGATGATCTCCCAGAAGAAGATGAAGATGTTATAGACGAATATCATCACCAGCCGCACCGGGTTATACAGGTAAAACGCCCGGTTGTGGATGAGGAATCGTCCGGAAAAGGCGGCGACCACAGCGCTGACGACCGCCCCCAGAATCAGCTCCACCGGCTCCACCGACCAGGTCAGCAGCAGCCAGAACAGCATACAGAAGAGGAAGGTGGACAGCCAGACGGCAAATTTCGACGTTTTTTCCACAGTTATCCCTCCTTATCTTCCGACGACAGGACGGCGTCGATGCGGTTGGAAATCCATTCTGCCAGCTCGTCCAGGCCCAGCCCGTCCCGGCTGGAGGTGCGGAACAGGACGATCTCCGGGTTGATCCCCCGGGCGCTCCGCTCTACCCGGTCATCGTCGAAGCCGAAGTAGTCCTTCAAATCGTACTTGTTGATGGCCAGGGCCTGGGAGGTGGAGAACATGAGCGGGTACTTCTCCACCTTGTCGTCCCCCTCAGGGACGCTGAGGATGGCCAGACGGAAGCTCTCGCCGATGTTGAACTCGGCAGGGCAGACCAGGTTGCCGATGTTTTCCACAAACAGCACGTCCAGACTGTCCAGGTCGAAGTGGGGCAGGATGTGCTGGATACTCATGGCCTCGATATGGCAGGCCCCGTCGGTGTCCAGCTGGACCACCGGCAGGCCCAGGGCGTCGATTTTCTCAGCGTCGATCTGTCCGGTGATGTCTCCCTCGATGACGCCGATCCGGTACTTTTCCCGGAGACGTTCGACCAGGGAGACGATGGTGCTGGTCTTTCCGGTTCCCGGCGAGCCCAGCACGTTGATCAGGCACACCCGATGGCGGGACAGCTCCGCCTTGACGGCGTCGCTGACATCCTCATTCCACTCCATGACCTGATGCATGACCTTGATTTCCATAAAAGTTTAATCTACCTCCAAACTCTCTACATAAAATTCTCTGCCCTGAAGCAGCTTCAAACGGGTACTCCCGCAGTTGGGACAGACGATGTGCAGCTTGTCCACCTGCCCCTCCCACCGGCAGTCCTCACAGCGCATGAGGATGGGGAGACGTTCCATCGTCAATACCGCGCCCTCAGCGACGGTCCCCTTGCTGATGACATCGAAGTAATACTGAACGCACTGGGGGACCACGCCGCAGTACTCTCCCAGCTTGATGCGCACCTCCCGGACGCGGGTGACATGGTGCTCCCGAGCGGCGGTCTGGGCGATGTCCAGAATACTCTGGGTGATGGCCAGCTCGTGCATCTTACCGGTCCAGGCAGGAGAAGCAGGGGTCGATGGAGGCCACGATCAGCCCGGCATCGGCCACGGTGTTTCCCCGGAGCATGGTGGGAACGGTGGGGGCGTTGCGGAAGGTGGGGACGTGGAGGCTCAACCGGTAGTTGGTGAGGCCGCCGTCTGTGACCACCTTGTAGACCAGAGGACCACGGGGGGCCTCATGCCGGGCGGTAAACTCTCCGGCGGGCACCTTGGGGATCTTGTTGCCCAGATTGATGGGCCCCTCCGGCAGGTTGTCCGCCGCCTGACGAATGATCTTGATGCTCTCGTAGATTTCCAGCACCCGGATGACCACCCGGGCGTAGACGTCGCAGGACTGCTGGACGGGGACGGCAAACTCAAAGTCTTCATAGGAGGAATAGGGGGCGTCCCGGCGGATATCGGCGTCCACCCCGGAGGCCCGGGCGTGAGGCCCGGCGGCCCCCAGCCGGATGGCGTCCTCGGTGGTGAGCACGCCCACCCCCTTGGTGCGCATGGCCAGGGTCTTGTCCGTGGTGAGGAAGTGGGTGATGGGCCCCATCTTTTTCTCCAGGTCGTCCATGGCCTCCAGCAGGAGCTTTCGCTTGTCGTTGTCCAGGTCCCGCCGGGCCCCGCCGATGGTGTTCATAGCGTAGTTGACCCGGTTGCCGGTGAGGGCCTCCAGGGTGTCCATGGTGCGCTCCCGGTCATTCCAGATCTGCATGAACATACTGTCATGGCCCACGATATGGCAGGCAATGCCCAGCCACAGCAGGTGGGAGTGGATGCGCTCCAGCTCCTCGATGATGACCCGGATATACTGTCCCCGCTTGGGGACCTCCATCCCTGCGATGTGCTCAATGCACATGGCGTAGGTCAGGGAGTGGGAGTGGGAGCAGATGCCGCAGACCCGTTCCACCAGCACCAGGGTCTGGATAAAGTTCCGCTCCTGGGCCAGCTTCTCGATGCCCCGGTGATTGTAACCCACAAACACACTGGCGTCGGTGATCTCCTCTCCGTCCACCGTGAGACGGGCGTGGATCGGCTCCTCCAGCGCGGGATGGTAGGGGCCGATGGGGATGGTGTAGCTCATATTGACCTCCTCCGTGCAGCGTCAGCCTGGGCGACCGACGCCAAAACGTTTTCATTTGCGATTTTGACAGGAATTTATTTTTTTCATACGTTGTAATTATATAGATTCACGGGAAAAAGGTCAATAGCAGAAGACGGAACAAATGAAAAAAACTCATATGAAACTGCTGGAAGGGAAGGTCTGGCACGGCATGAGGCGGACGGGCAGAACAGAGCGCTCTGAGTGCATTTCCGATTTTTTCCGCTCTTTTTCTTGACAGAGAAAGGCAAGGGCGGTATTCTATTAAAGGTCTGCCCCGGCAGACCCTAACGAACTGGAACGAGGTGCCTGCTATGAACCCCAATTTGATCTCCTATGTGCCGAACCTGAGAGTGCTGGACTGCACCCTGCGGGACGGCGGACTGGTCAACGATTCTCAATTTTCCGATGATTTCGCCAAAGCCCTCTATCAGGCCAATCTGAAGGCCGGAGTGGACTATATGGAATTTGGCTATAAGTGCGATAAGAAGATTTTCAGCCCTGACCGATACGGCAAGTGGAAGTTCTGCGACGAGGCGGATATCCGGGCCATCGTGGGGGACAACGATACAGACCTGAAAATTTCCGTCATGGCGGACGTGGGCCGGTGTGACTACAAAAACGACATCATTCCCAAGGCAGACAGCGTCATCGACACCATCCGTGTGGCCACCTATGTCAACGCCATCCCCACCGCCATCGACATGGTGGAGGACGCCAAGAACAAGGGCTATGAGGCCACGGTAAACATTATGGCCGTCTCCAAGGTCAACGGAGAGGACCTGAAAAACAGTCTGGAGCTGCTGGGCCAGTCCAGCGTAGACGTCATCTACCTGGTGGACAGCTTTGGCTCCTTCTACCCGGAGCAGATCCGGCGGCTCACCGACCAGTATATGGAGGTCGCTGACAAGTACGGCAAAAAAGTGGGCATCCACGCCCACAACAACCAGCAGCTGGCTTTCGCCAACACCATCGAAGCCATGAACAAGGGGGTTGGCGCCACCTATCTGGACGCCACTGTCAACGGTCTGGGCCGGGGAGCGGGGAACTGCCACCTGGAGGGCCTGCTGAGCTTCCTTCGCAACCCCAAGTATAAGACCATCCCCATCCTGAAATTCGTGGAGAACTATATCCTGCCTCTCCGGGAGCAGGGGCTGACCTGGGGCTATGACATTCCTTATCTTCTCACCGGGCAGCTCAACGCCCACCCCTCCTTTGCCATCAAGTTCATCAAGGAGGGCAGAAAGGACTACTACAATTTTTTCCACGAGCTGGTGGATGACACGCTGTAGGCTACAGACAAGGACAGACAGACCCGCCGGAGGAACTCCTCGGCGGGTCTGTTGTCATACTATGCGTTTTTCCCTGTCGGCTCCGTCTCCCGCCGCAGAATACTCAGCGGCGGCACCGGGCAGGGCAGCTGCATCCGAAAGAGCATCTGAGGATGCCTCGGCTCCTCCAGGGGCGCTCCGTCCTCCGTCTCCATGACCGGAGCGGGGAAGGATACTGGCCTGCAGTCCGGACCAACGATCTCCACCGTGTCCCCGGCGTGGAACTTGTTCCTCAGGCTCAGGGTGGCAAGCCCGTGCTCATCGCAGCTCTGGACGACGGCGCAGATCTGCCACTCCCGGAGATACCGCTCATCCGCCAGATACTGCCCCGGCTGTCCAAACCAGAAGCCGGTGGAATAGGGGCGGTGACTGATCTTTTCCACCTCATTCCGCCAGACCGGGTCGAGGGGCTGGCCCTCCTTTACGGCGTCAATGGCGTGGCGATAGGCTCCGGTGACGATGGCGGCGTAATAGGCGCTCTTGGCCCGACCCTCGATTTTAACAGAGTTCAGGCCCACATCGTACAGCTCCTGAAGGTGGTCGATCATGCACATATCCCGGCTGTTGAGCAGATAGGTTCCTTTTTCGTCCTCAAAGACGGGGAAATACTCCCCGGGCCGCTTCTCCTCCATCAGCGTGTAGCGATAGCGGCAGGGCTGAGCGCAGGCCCCTCTGCTGGAGTCCCGGCCCGTCATGTAGTTGGAGAGCAGGCACCGGCCGGAATAGCTGACGCACATGGCCCCGTGGACAAACGCCTCCATCTCCAGGTCGGCGGGGGTTTTGGCCCGCAGCTCGGCTACCTCGTCCAGGCTCAGCTCCCGGGCCAGAATGACCCGGCTAGCCCCCAGGGCGTGCCAGGCCCGGGCGGTCTCATAGTTGCAGATGCTGGCCTGGGTGGAGATGTGCCGCTTCACATGGGGTGCGTACCGTCCCGCCAGAGTGAAAGCCCCCAGGTCGGCCACAATGACCGCATCCACCCCTGCGTCCTCCAGCACCTCCAGCCAGGCGGGGAGGTCTTTGACCTCACTGTTTCGAGGCATGGTATTGATGGTGACATGGCAGGCGACCCCATGCTCTTTGCACAGGGCCGTAGCCTGATAGATGGTTTCCCGATTGAAATTCCCGGCAAAGGCCCGCATCCCGAAGGCAGTCCCAGCCAGATACACCGCATCCGCGCCGTAGGCCACCGCCATCCGGAGCCGTTCCATGTCGCCTGCCGGAGCCAGCAGCTCCAGCAGGGGCGGATTTCCGACGCTCATTCGCCCAGGTCCTCGTCCTCCACATAGAAATCATCGTCGGAGATCTCGCTGTCAGAGGTGTCGGTCGTGATGCCGTTACGGTAATTGGTGAACTCCTCATAGGTGGCAAAGAAGTGCGTCGTATCGTCGTCGCCCAGAATGAAGTAGTAATAGGTGGTGTTGTTGGGGTAGAGCGCTGCCTCAATGGCCTCCATGCCTGGGTTGCAGATGGTACCGGCGGGGAGCCCCTCATAGAGATAGGTATTATAGGGGCTGTCGATGGCCAGATCCTCCTCGGTGAGCTGCTCCTTGCGCTCGTCCAGGATATACTGAATGGTGGAGTCCATCTGTAGCTTGCCCAGCGTCTCACCGGCGGACTGGAGCCGGTTATAGATGACGGAGGCGATGTCCTTCTGGTCCTCTCCGTCGGTCTCCTTCTCAATGATGGAGGCGATGATCATGATCTCATGCTGGGAGTAGCCCAGAAGCTCCGCCCGCGCCTTCATGTCGGAGTCGAACTTCTGGGAATAATTGTAGAGCATCTTGGAGAGAGCGACCTTGGCGTCTCCGTCCTTATAAAACTCATAGGTGTCGGGGAACAGATAGCCCTCCATCCAGTAGGGGTCGTCCTGCTCCAGATCAGCCAGGAAGGTATAGCTGAACTCATCGTTCAGTGCAGAGTATTCCAGCTCCTCCACCGTACAGGCCCCCTGATCCTCCAGCAGCTGGAAGATCTCGGCCACGGTATAACCCTCGGGGATGGTGACAGTCACCGTTTCCCGGGTGGTGGAGCTTGTGCTGATATTGTTGAGCAGAGCGCTGTAGTCCATGTCTGTGGTCAGCTCGTAGGTGCCGCTGGTGATGCTCTCTGCCTTGTTGGTAAAGGCAGCAAAAATCTCGAAGAGATAGGGATACTCGATCAATCCAGCGTCCTCCAGCTTGGCGGCTACCTCGTCGATGGTTTCTCCCGCCTCGATCGTGACGCTGGCGGTCAGTTCGTCCTTGTTCAGCGCCAGCAGATCGTTGGCCCAGCGCCAGCCAAAGGTGGCCCCAAGAAAAGCGATGGAGAGAACGCAGACCACATACAACACGGCCACCAGGAAGGTCACGCCCAGACTGCGGACTTTTGCCCGGCGGCGATGGGGCTTTGACTCGGTTGATTCCTGCCCGGGGATGTCCAGCGCGTCCGGAGGGGGCAACGGACCATGGCAATGCTCCCGATCCGACGGCTCATAGGGAGGGATGGACTCGGTCAGCCCTGAGATCTCCTGGGTGGGAGCGTCTGTGACCGGGGCCGGAATTTCCGGCTCGGAGCCGTCGGCCTCCTGATCCGGCACGGGGCGGGTATCCGCATGGGCAGACTGCTCACTGGTGGGCAGTACGCCTCCCTCCCGGAGCCGGGAGACCAGCTGCTCCCAGTCAATATCGTCAAAGACAGGCTCTCCGGAGTTGGATTCCGGGGGAGTGTTCCGCTCATCGTCTGCCATGTTGATACCTCCTTTCGCCCGTATGGAGACGGGCCGCTCGGTCAGATTTTACAAAGAATGGATTGTTCCTCAGTGAGTACCAGGTCAACGCCCTGGTCGTGGTCCTCCCGGGGCACCCGGTCCTGGAGCAGCGCCTGGCGGCACAGCCCCACAGAAAAACCGCCATACCGGGCCAGAAACCGGTCATAGAAGCCGCCGCCCCGGCCCAGCCGGAACCCCGCCCGGTCATAGCACAGAGCGGGAACCAGAACAAGGTCAACGGCGTCGGCGGCGAACAGGGGACAGCACTCCGACGGCTCCCACATCCCGTAGGGATGGCGGACGGCCTGTTCCCTGCCCTGCCAGGCCCGAAGCTCCATCTCCCCGCCCGGAAGACACCGGGGGAGTAGAACGGTTTTACCCGCCGCCGTCAGAGGGGCAAACAGCTGCTGCGTGTCCGGCTCCCGGCCCATGCCCCAAAACAGCAGGAGGACATTGCTGCCCGCCACCTGGGGGAGCGCCATCAGCCGGTCAAGGAGCAGCCTGTCGCTCTCCTTCAGCTCCTCAGAGGGGATGGAACGTTCCAGTGAGCGAACCCTCTCCCGGAGACGGCACTTTTCCTCAATCGTTGTAGTGGACACCCATCCGCACCTGCTCGGCGGCCTCCTTGCCCCGGAGCACCTCTATCAGCTCCAGGCCAAAGTCAAAGGAGGCACCGGCGGCCTGTCCGGTGATGAAACGCCCGTCCCGCACCACACGGCGGCCTGTCTTGACCACGGCGGAGCCCATGTCCTCCTCCATGCCGGGGTAGACGATGGCGTTGCGCCGGTCCAGCAGACCCAAGTGGGCCAGAACGGTGGGGGCGGCGCAGATAGCGGAGATCCAAATGCCCTGCTCTGCGGCCCGCTGGAGCAGAGAGATGGTGGGAATACTGCCGGAGATGACGTTCACGCCGCCCAGTCCGCCGGGCAGCATGACCATCTCCATGTTCTCAAAGGAAACCTGGTCCAGGGTCATGTCCGCCTGAACTGCGATGTTTTGACCGGAAACGACGTTTTTGCCCTCAATTCCCACCAGGGCGACGTCAATCCCCGCCCGGCGCATCAGGTCGGCGGGGCACAGGGCCTCCACCGTCTCGAATCCGTCTCCCAGCAAAATGTAAACCATAGCAACAATTCTCCCCTCAAATTTTTATCTTTGATCCGGCTGCCAGCCGGGGGTGAATGAATTACAGCGCCGACTTTACGGCGGTCCAGATGTCCCTGTGAATATCCTCGATGCTCCGCAGCGCGCCGTCCTCGGCGCAGGGGATCCGGCGCCAGCCCAGGACGTCCGCCGCCCGTCCGGCGCAAGCCCGGCAGCGGGCAAGATAATCCCTGTCCTGCTCGTGGATGTCGGCGTGGGTGTGGGTGGCCGCCTCCCGGGAGCGAAGCAGAGAGACGGACAGTCCGGTGGGCATATCCAGATAGCACACCAGGTCAGGCCTGGGCAGCCCCAGCCGCTGATACTCGTACTCATAGAGCCAACGAAAGAAATCGTCCTGCTCCTCCTCCGGCAGCTTGCTCCCCTGGTGGACGGCGTTGGAGGTGGTGTACCGATCAGAAACCACCAGGCCCCCGGACTCATACCACTGCCCCCAGTCCTGACGGTAGGAGGCGTACCGGTCTACCGCATAAAAGGAGGAGGCCGCATAGGCGTTCACATCCTCCGGATGGGTGCCGAAGGCGCCGGAGAGATAGAGCCGGATGAGTGCGGAGGATTCCTCCTGATACCGGGGAAATACCAGCTTCCGGAAGGGGATGCCCTCCGCCTCTAGCTGATCGGTGAGCAACCGGAACTGGGTAGACTTGCCAGACCCGTCGGTGCCCTCCAGGACGATCAATTTTCCTGCCATGAGGTGAGAGACCTCCTTTTTGCCCCATGGACGGGGCGATACACTTTAACTATATCATACACTGCCGAAATTGTCCACTCATCTTTCAGACGAAAACAGGGGACAGGGGCGGGGGATTTTTTCCGGGGATGGAAGAAAAAAGCGGCGGCACTTGACCCGTATGGGGGGAAGTGTTATTATTTTAACAGGTGATGGGAAAGTCTTTCCCAGCCGAATCATGAAAGAATACGCAAAATCAGATACGAGGTGCATAGACAGTGATTACCAGCTTTGACGAATTGATCTCCCATGTAAAGGAGTGCGGCAAAAAGACGGTGTCTGTGGCGGTCGCAGAGGACGGGGCCGTTCTGGAGGCGGTCCACGCCGCCCGGGAACAGGGCATTGCCGACGCCATCCTGGTGGGCGACGAGGAGAAGATCCGGGCCATCGCAAAGGGTCTGAACATCGACCCGGACGAGTACCGCATCATCAACGAGCCGGACCACACCCAGGCCGCTCGGACGGCGGTGAAGCTGACCCACGACGGGGTGGCGGATATGTATATGAAGGGCCTGCTGGACACCAAGGGATTCCTGAAAAGCGTCCTGGACAAGGAGGTGGGCCTGCGCACGGGCAAGCCCCTGTCCCACGTGGCGGTGTTCGAGGTGGAGGGCATCCGGCAGCTCCTGTTCCTCACCGATGTGGCCTTTATGACCTATCCCACCCTGGAGGACAAGGTCCACATTATCGAGAATACGGTGGCCGTCTGCCACGCCTGCGGCATTGAGAACCCCAAGGTGGCCCCTCTGGCCGCTGTGGAGGTGGTGAACCCCAAAATGCCCGTGACAGTGGAGGCCGCCGAGCTGACCCGGATGAACGAGGAAGGGAAGATCACCGGCTGCGTCGTGGATGGCCCTCTCTCCCTGGATATTGCCATTGACCCGGAGGCGGCGGCCCACAAGGGCGCTACCGGGCGGAAGATCGCCGGAGACGCCGATGTGCTGCTCTTCCCGGACATTCACGCCGGAAACCTGGTGTACAAGTGCCTGGTCCACACGGCGAAGGTGGAGAACGGCTGCATCCTCACCGGCACCAAGGTCCCGGTGATTTTGACCAGCCGCTCCGACTCCTTCCAGACCAAGGTGAACTCCATCGCACTGGCGGCGGTGGTGGCCGAGGCCATGAAGGACCAGAACTGAGAGAGGAGAAATTGTCATGTCGATCAAAAGCCTGATCATCAATCCCGGCTCCACCTCCACCAAGATCGGCGTCTTTGAGGACGAGACGCTGCTGTTTGAGGAGACGCTTCGGCACTCCACGGAAGAGATTTCCCGCTATGCCTCTATCATCGACCAGAAGGATTTCCGCAGGGAGATCATCCTGGACTTTCTGAAGAAGAAAAACTGCGACATCCGCTCCATGGACGTCATCGTGGGTCGGGGCGGACTGCTCAAGCCCATCCCCGGCGGCACCTATGCCGTCAGTGACGCACTCCTGGCCGACCTGAAGGCAGGGGTACAGGGGCAACACGCCTCCAACCTGGGGGGTATTCTGGCCCGGGAAATCGGGGACGAGATCGGCGTTCCCTCCTATATTGTGGACCCGGTGGTGGTGGACGAGCTGACCGACGTGGCCCGGCTGTCCGGTATGCCGGAGCTGCCCCGGCGGAGCATTTTCCACGCCCTGAATCAGCGGGCGGTGGCCCGGCGGTTCGCCAAGGAGAACGGCTTTACCTATGAGGAACTGAACCTCATCGTCATCCATATGGGCGGCGGCGTCTCGGTGGGGGCCCATCGAAAGGGGCGTATCGTGGACGTGAACAACATCCTGGACGGAGAAGGTGCCTTCTCCCCGGAGCGGGCGGGGACTGTACCGGTGGGCGATCTCATCAAGCTGTGCTTCTCCGGGAAGTACACGGAGAAAGAGCTGTACAAAAAGATCTGCGGCAACGGCGGCTTCAACGGCTACCTGGGAACCAACAGCGCCCAGGAGGTGCAGAAGCGGGCGGAGTCGGGAGACGCTCAGGCTGCCCTCGTGCTGGATGCCTTCTATTACCAGCTCGCCAAGGACGCCGGCGCCATGGCCGCCGTTCTGGACGGCAAGGTGGACCAGATCATCCTCACCGGCGGCATCGCCTATTCTCCCCTGACCCGGGAAAAGCTGTACGAAAA
>JAJQHP010000016.1 GCA_021199695.1 Clostridiales bacterium | reverse complement strand
AGCCCACCGTGCGGAGGGCCTGCCCCAGCCGCCGGACCGGGGGAAGGAGAAAGCGCCGCACCGGCTCCCAGTCCGCCAGCACCCCGGCGGCCCCCCGGGCCTGGCACTCCCGCACTACCTGGCGGCAGAAATGGCCCGGGTCCCCCTCCGGGACGGTGGAGACGGCGTTTAGCCCCAGCAGTCCGCCCCGGAGGGGGACCGGACCCTGGGAGCGGAGCAGCTCCGGTCCCGGCCCCACCCGGTAGGCCATCAGCGCCGGGGCAAAGGGGGCGGGGAGCCGGGACAAAGTCTCATGGTTGACGATACAGAAAAAACGGGACATGGGCGGGCCTCCCTCTTGTGACCGTCTGAAAAAAATGCTATACTGGTCAGCAGCAAGCAACCGATTAGAACCTATCTTATGCGCCCCACAGGGAGGAAATGACATGGCAGTCCCTCAGATACCGGACTATATCGTCTCCAGCGTCTATGCGCTGACCCCCCAATGGCTGGCGGAGCGGGGAAAAACTCTGGTGCTGGCGGATCTGGACAACACCCTGGCCCGATATGGGGAGCCTGGCCCCTCGGAAAAGCTGAAACAGTGGCGGGACGAGCTGGAGGCGGCGGGGATACAGGTGTTCCTCCTGTCCAACGGCAGAAAGCCCCGGCGCTCCCGGGCGTTTGCCGAAGCGTTTCAGATCGACTATATCGGCCACGCGGGAAAGCCCCGGCGCAGGAGCTTCGATGCGGCCCTGGAGCGCACCGGCGTGGCCCGGGAGGCGGCGGTGATGGTGGGAGATCAGATCTTCACCGACGTGTGGGGCGCCCACAATGCGTGCATCACCGCCGTGCTGGTCCGGCCCATCGCCCTGGACACCGCCTTTCGCCGCCTGCGCTACTGGGTGGAGACCCCCTTCCGGCGGGCCTGCCCCCATCCGGAGGGACTGGAATGACCGCCCGGTTCGGGGTGGCGGGGAACTCGGAGACCTTTACCGCCACTGTCAGCCGCTCCAGCGCAGACGCCCCCGGCTGGCTGGGGCGCATCGGCCTGGACTGGTACGAGTACCAGTGCGGCAGAGGCGTCCGGGTGAGCCGGGAGACCGCCCGGCTCATCGGAGACAACGCCCGACAGGCGAACACTGGCCTTTCCATCCACGCCCCCTATTTCATCAGCCTCTCCAACCCCAGCCCGGAGGCGCTGGAGAAGAACATCCGCTATGTGCGCTCCTCCTGTCAGGCGGCGGCCTGGATGGGAGCGGAGCGCATCGTCGTCCACTCCGGGGCGCTCATGGGCCGGAGCCGGGAGGAGGCGCTGGAGATCGCCAAAACCTCTCTCCGGGCCATTCTCCGCGCCTGCGACGAGGCGGGGTTCGACAATATGACTCTCTGCCCGGAGACGATGGGCAAGATAAACCAGCTGGGGGACCTGGACGAGGTGTTGGAGCTGTGCCGTCTTGACGAGCGGCTGCTCCCATGCGTGGACTTCGGCCACCTGTACGCCCGGAGCCTGGGAGAGCTCAACGGCCCGGACGCCTGCCGCCGGATGCTGGACCGGATGGCGGATGCGCTGGGAGAGGAGCGGGCCAGCCGGTTTCACAGCCACTTCTCCAAGATCGAGTTCACCCCCGGGGGAGGCGAGAAGCGCCACCTCCGGTTCCTGGACGAGGGCTGGGGGCCGGAATTTGAGCCCCTGGCGGAGGAGATCGCCCGGCGGGGCTGGAGCCCCGTCATCATCTGTGAGTCGGCGGGCACCCAGAGCGAGGACGCTTTGACCATGAAAGCGCAATATCAACAGATCATGATAAAAGGAAGGAACAGAACATGAATCATTTGAAGCAAATTGCAGACAAGCTCCCGGAGTACGGCCTGGACGCAATGGTCGTCACCAGCGCGCCGGGGGAGTATTACGCCATCGGTTTTATGGGAGAGGGCCTGGTGCTGGTCACCCGTGAGAAAAGCTACTACGAGACGGACTCCCGGTATATCGAGGCGGTGCGCAATCAGGTGACCGGGTGCGAGATCGCCATGCGGACGGGCAACAGCCACGCCCAGTGGGCCGCCGGAAAGGTGCAGGAGCTGGGGCTTGTGCGCATCGGTGTGGAGGACCAGTACCTGAGCCTCCGGGACTACGCCGATCTCCAAAAGACGTTTCCCCAGGGGACGGAGTTCGTCCCCGCCGGGGAGCTGCTCTCTGACCTGCGGGCCTCCAAGGATGAGGAGGAGATGGAATATCTCCGCCAGGCCCAGGCCATCACCGACCGGACCTTTACCGAGATTTTGAACGACATCCGCCCCGGTGTCACCGAGCAGGAGATCGCCGCCAAAATCACCTATTACCACATGAAGTTCGGGGCCTCCAAAAATTCCTTCGACCCCATCGTGGCCTCCGGCCCCAACGGCTCCATGCCCCACGCCATCCCCGGCGGGCGGCAGTTCCGGCAGGGGGACTTCGTGACCATGGACTTCGGCTGCATCTACCAGGGCTACTGCTCCGACATGACCCGGACGGTGGCGGTGGGGGAGCCGTCCGACGAGATGCGCCGGGTCTACGACACGGTGCTGAAGGCTCAGCTCACGGGCATCGCCATGGCGAAGGCCGGCGTGGTGGGGGCAGACGTCCACAACGCCGCCGAGGACGTCCTGGCCCAGGCGGGCTACGCCGGAAAGATGGGCCATGGCTTCGGCCACAGCCTGGGCATCGAGATCCACGAGAATCCCGGCTTCCGCCCTGCCAACCACGACCCCATGCCTCTGGGTGCGGTGGTCTCCGCCGAGCCGGGCATCTACCTCCCCGGCCAGTTCGGCGTCCGCATCGAGGACGTGATCCGGCTGGAGGAGGACGGCTGCCAGGTGCTGACCCGCTCCCCCAAGGAGCTGATCGTCCTGTAAGGGACGGACTGTGGGACGAAATTCCCCTGATGTTCCGGGAAAATTGTCCCAAAAGAGGCGCAATTTCGTAAAAATTCCCTTGACGGGGGTTGAGATAGCTGTTATAATTTCCAACTGTGCAGGTCTGCGGCAGATGGGTTCGTGCGCCCTTTTTTGGGTGTGGCGGGCTGCCTGCCGGAGCACCATTGGAGGGAATCGGCGTGAACGGGCAGGAAAAAACGGCGGCCATCGTGGCCGGAGTGAAGCAGACCCGAAAGGCGGTCCAGGGCGGAAACGCGGTCCTGGTCCTGCTGGCCGAAAACGCAGACCCGGCTCTGACCCAGCCCCTGGAGGAGCTGTGCCGGGCAGAGAACGTCCCCGTCCAGTGGGTGCGCTCCATGGAGGAGCTGGGCAAGACCTGCCGCCTCTCGGTCGGCGCCGCCGCAGGCGCGGTGCTGAGAGGATAGACCGGTTTTAGCGGGAAACGGCTCTGCCACCCCGTTAAAATATATTTTGAAGAACGAAGGAAAGGAGGAAACTGATTCATGCCTACTTTTAATCAGCTCGTGCGGAAGGGCCGCAAGACCTCTGTCTACAAGTCCAACAGCCCCGCCCTGCAGAAAGGCAAGGACACTCTGAAGGATAAGGAGACCGATCTCCCCTCCCCCCAGAAGCGCGGCGTCTGCACCGCTGTCCGTACCGCCACCCCCAAGAAGCCCAACTCGGCTCTGCGGAAGATCGCCCGTGTGCGTCTGTCCAACGGCTATGAGGTCACGGCTTATATCCCCGGTGTCGGCCACAACCTGCAGGAGCACTCTGTGGTCATGATCCGCGGCGGCCGTGTCAAGGACCTGCCCGGCGTGCGTTACCACATCATCCGCGGCACTCTGGATACCCAGGGCGTGAACGGCCGTATGCAGGCCCGTTCCAAGTACGGTGCAAAGCGGCCCAAGGCCAAGAAGAAGTAATTCGCACCGACTCACTCAAAAATGCTGCGCGTGAGCGCAAGGCGTATGCCTTGCTCGAAGACGCTTATTCATAGATTTGGGTAAGAGCTTCGGCAGGCACTGGACAGGGGGGCACCCTGTCTGCACGGAGGAAAAAAACCTCCGAGTACCGATGAAATCATCTTATTATGAAGGAGGGAAGTTAAAGTGCCCAGAAGAGGAAATGTACCCAAGCGGGAAGTCCTTCCGGATCCCGTATACAACTCCACCCTGGTGACCAAGCTCGTCAACAGCATCATGCTCGACGGCAAGAAGGGCGTCGCCCAGAAGGTCGTCTATGGCGCTTTCGACATCGTCCAGGAAAAAACCGGCAAGGAGCCCATGGAGGTTTTCCACGCCGCAATGGAGAATATTATGCCCAGCCTCGAGATCAAGTCCCGTCGTGTGGGCGGCGCCACCTATCAGGTGCCTATGGAAGTCCGTCCTGCCCGCCGTCAGACCCTGGGTCTGCGCTGGCTGACCCAGTACTCCCGCAGCCGCAGCGAGCGCACCATGAAGGAGCGGCTGGCCGCAGAGCTGATGGACGCTGCCAACAACACCGGCAACGCCGTCAAGAAG
>JAJQHP010000180.1 GCA_021199695.1 Clostridiales bacterium | reverse complement strand
GCAGTAGTACATCTGCCGTTCCGGGGAGACGGAAAAGGATGGGGTCTTTTCGCTGTGGAAGGGACACAGACCCCAGTAGCGATTCCCCTTTTTGGTCAGCGTCACGTAGCCGGAGATCAAATCCACGATATCTGTTCTGGCGTTGAGCTCCTCCAGAAAGCTCTCCGGAATCGCCATGGCGGTTCACCTCCCCTTCTGTGAGCCTTTGGCACCAAATTTCCCATAGGATAACCCTTTTTACGTCTCTTTATCCGAAAAAGGGCGAAAGGGGCCGCTCACTTCACCGTCCACGCCTTTGGGATAAAAAGCTCTCCGTATTTTGCCACGGCGTAGGGGTCGGTCATGCCGGCGATGTAATCGCACACTGCCCGCTCTACTCCCTCCTGATAGCGGATATCCTGAAAGTCTGCCGGGAGCAGGTCCGGGTCCTTCACATATGCCTCGAACATCCGCCGGAGCATCTCCTGGGCCTTGCCCTCCTCCCCCTTCGCCTGGGGATTGCGGTAGACCATCTCAAAGAGGAACTCCCGCAGCTCGTTCATAGCCGCCCCAATTTCCGGAGACTGGCGGATGGTGTCCCCCTCCTGGCTGCTGCTGATGACATCCTTGACCAGGGTGTCGATGCGCTGGCTCTTGTTGAACCCCAAAATCTCCCGGAGGTGGATGGGGATGTCCAAAGGGTAAATAATGCCGCCCCGCATGGCGTCGTCGATGTCGTGATTGATGTAGGCGATCCGGTCAGCGAACCAGAGGATCTGTCCCTCCAGCGTCTCTGCCTTTTCATTGCCCGTATGACAGAGGATGCCCCGCCGGACCTCATAGGTCAGGTTGAGGCCGTCCCCCTCCTTTTCCAGCTTGTCCACCACCCGGAGAGACTGGACGTTGTGCCGGAAGCCCCCGGGCATGATCTCGTTAAGCACCCTCTCCCCGGCATGGCCGAAGGGAGTGTGTCCCAGATCGTGGCCCAGGCCCGCCGCCTCCGCCAGGTCCTCATTCAGGCCCAGGCCCCGGGCGATGGTCCGGGCAATGCGGGTGACCTCCAGAGTGTGGGTCATCCGGGTACGGTAGTGGTCGCCCTCCGGTTGGAGAAAGACCTGGGTCTTCCGCTTCAGCCGGCGAAACGCCTTACAGTGGACAATGCGGTCCACGTCCCGCTGAAAGCAGGTGCGCACCTCACAGGGCTCCTCCGGGCGCAGCCGCCCCCGGGAGTCTGCGCTTTTGCAGGCTCTGGGAGACAGCAGGACATTCTCCGCCTGCTCGATCCGTTCTCTGGCCGTCATCCGAACGCCCCCGTTCTTCGCCCTCATGGGTCGTTTTTTACTTTCTCAATGAAGATATACGCAAAAGAAGGGAAAAATCCTGCTGCACGGTGAAATTTTTTGCAAAAATTTAATCGATGCGCTTCTCCATCAGCTCCAGGGGCACCGCGCTGTCCCCGGCAGCCCCCAGACTGCGGAAGCCATACTTGAGATAGAAGTGCATTCCCTGCTCGTTGTCCTCCGAGCAGCGGAGGCGTATCCTGTCCCGTCCCAGGGGGCGGAAGGTGGCTACCGCCTGGCCCAGCAGCTGGATGCCCAGCCCCTGCTCCCGGGCCTCCGGGGTGACATAGTAGAAATAGATAAAACCGGCGTTATCCTCCTGATACCGCTCCAGGTCCATCTGGAGCAGACCGGCGATGTCGTCTCCCCGCATGGCGCAGACCACCGACCAGGGATTTTCCAGGGCGGAGCGGAGGGCCTGACGGTAAAAGGTCTCCCCATCGTAGGGCAGGCCGGGGTGGACCCGCTCCCAGGTCTCCCGGCGGAAGCGGTCATAGAGGTCCCGTTCCCCCACCGGGTCCCAGGGCCGATACCACAGGTTGGCCGCCGGTTCGGAGACGTTGCCCGCCGTCTTCCACTTCTGGTTGGCCAGGGTGGACAGCTCCCTGGGCAGATGGGAGTTGTCGCAGGCAAAGACCACTCGCACCTGATCTCCCTCGATCTCCAGACAGGATACCCCGGTGTTGTCGCAGCGAGGGATTTTTTGATTGATCTCCTCCACCGGATAGCCGTAAAAGACGGACAGAGCGGAGCGGAGGGCGATGTAATGGGTGGAGATACCGATGGTCTGGCCCGGGTGCCGGGCAGCCAGCTTCAAAATCGTGCCGCTGACCCGGGTGCGCAGCTCCTCATAGCTCTCCCCACCGGGGGCGCGAAAGGCCGGGGAACAGGTCTGAAAGCCCTCCATCCCCTCCGGGTCGGTGCGGCGCACCTCTCCCCAAGGCCGGTCCTCCCACTCTCCCAGGTCCATCTCCCGGAGGCCCGTATCCAGCTGGAGGGGCAGCCCTTTGTGCTCATAGAGGGCCCGGGCGGTCTGGCGGCAGCGGCGCAGGTCGCTGGAGTATACGGCGTCTAAATGGATGGGGCGAAACCGCTCCTCCAACGCAGCGACCTGACGGAGGCCGTTCTCCGTCAGGCTGCTGTCATACTGTCCGTGGATGCGGCGGTAGAGGTTGCCCTCCGCCTCCCCATGGCGGACGATGTAAACGGTTGTCATGGTGATTTGTTCCTTCTTCTCTGTTTCTTTCTCTCTCTGCATCCTTGCCATTACCAGGGCTTTACCCCGCCGGTCAGCTCCGACATACGGGCCAGCCCCTGTTCTGCGGCGATTTTTTCCAGGCTGTCCCGGACCCTGAGGGGGGCGTAGGGGTCGGCAAAGCAGGCCGTCCCCACCGCCACGGCGGAGGCCCCCGCCAGCATGAGCTGAGCTGCGTCCTCCCCCTTGGACACGCCGCCCATCCCCAGGATGGGCAGGTCCACCGCCTGGGCCACCTCCCAGACCATGCGCACCGCCACCGGCAGCACCGCAGGCCCGGAGAGCCCCCCGGTATTCATTTTCAGCACCGGGCGGCGGGTGCGAACGTCAATTCGCATCCCCCGGATGGTGTTGATGAGGGACAGAGCATCCGCCCCGGCCTCCGCTGCCGCCCGGGCAATAGCGGTGATGTCGGTGACGTTGGGGGACAGCTTCACCATCACCGGCACGTCCGAATGGCCTTTGGCCTCCTCCGTCACCTGGGCGGCCATCTCTGGGACCACCCCATATTGCAGTCCTCCCGCCTTCACGTTGGGGGAGGAGATGTTCACCTCGATCATATCCACCCCCGCCCGGGAGAGCTTTTCACACATGATACCGTACTCCTCCGGCGTGTTGCCGGAGATGTTGGCGATGATCTTCACGTCATGCTCCCGGAGCCAGGGCAGCTCGTGGGCGATAAAGCCGTCCACCCCGGGGTTTTGCAGCCCCACCGAGTTCAAAATACCCATGGGGGTCTCGGCAATGCGGGGAGGCGGGTTGCCCTCTCTGGGGTGGAGGGTCAGTCCCTTGACGCAGATGCCCCCCAGCTCGCTCAGATCGTAAAACTGCCCGAACTCCCGGCCGAAGCCGAAGGTGCCGGAGGCCACCACCACTGGGTTTTTCAGGGTCACACCGGCGAAATCGACGGAGAGGTCGATTTTTTCCATCACCAGTCCACCTCCTCGGCATTGAACACAGGGCCGTCCTTGCAGACGTGCTTGTAATGTCCCCCCACGGAGCAGGCGCAGACCAGGCAGGCCCCGACGCCGCAGCCCATTCGCTCCTCCATGGAGACGAAGCAGGGGATGTTCCCCTCCTTCGCCGCCCGGGCCACGCTTTTCAGCATGGGCCGGGGGCCACAGGCAAAGACGGCGGCGTAGCCGTCCTCAGAGAGGGCCTGACGCACCAGGGAATCCACAAAACCGTGGACGCCCAGGGTGCCGTCGTCGCTGGCGATCACCACCTTGCCGCAGACAGCGTTCAGCTCCTCCAGCAAGATGGCGTTGTCGGCGCTGCGGAAACCCACACAGGCGTCCGCCTCCTGACAGCATTTAGCGGCATAGAGCATGGGGGGCACGCCGATGCCGCCCCCCACCACCAGGACCTTTCCCTGGGGAATGTCGTAGCCGTGGCCCAGAGGCCCCAGCACGTCCAGCTTTTCCCCCGCCTGACGCCGGGAGAGCCACTGTGTCCCCTCTCCCTTGACCTGGAACACCACGGTCAGCAGAGAGCCCTCCACGTCGCAGACAGAGATGGGGCGGCGGAGCAGCAGGCCCTCGCCGCACCGGATGTTGACAAACTGGCCGGGCCGGGTCGTCCGAGCCAGTTCCCCTGCCTCCAGGGTGAGGGAGAACACGTCTCCGGTCAGCTGCCGGAGCGTGATGATCGGGCAGAGCTTTGTCATTGGCATAGGCTCACCTGTTCCTTTACAAAATAGGCGTGACCGCACGGATGGCGTCCCGCATCTCCAGAGCGGCAGCGCGGGCCGCCTGAGCATAGTCCCCGCCGTTGTGGCCCGTCTTTTTCCAGGCGCACATAATGCCCCGGGAGGCGTTGATGACAGCGCCCCGGCCGTAC
>JAJQHP010000223.1 GCA_021199695.1 Clostridiales bacterium | reverse complement strand
CTTCCGTCCCGACCTGGTGGTGGGGACGGGAGGCTATGCCTCCTACCCGGTGGTGCGGGCGGCGGCCAAGCGGGGCATCCCCACCGCCGTCCACGAGTCCAACGCCGAGCCGGGGCTCACCACCAAGACCCTGGCCAAAGAGGTGGACAAGGTGATGGTGGGCTTCGAGGAGAGCCGGAAGCACTATCCCCATCCGGAGCGGGTGGAGGTCACCGGTACCCCCGTCCGGGAGGACTTTTTCCACTTGACCCGCCAGGAGGCCCGGGACGCCCTGGGCTATGACGACGAGCGGCCGGTGGTGCTGACCACCTGGGGCAGTCTGGGAGCTCAGGTCATGAACGAGCACATGGTAGACTTCGTCTGCCGGGAGTGCCGGGAGGGGACCCCCTTCCACCACATCTACGGCGTGGGCCAGCGGTACTATCCCCGGGTCACCGAGGAGCTGAAAAACCGGGGCATCGACCTGAAGGACTATCCCAGGGTGGACCTGCGGGAGTATATCTACGATATGCCGGAATGTATGGCGGCGGCGGACGTGGTGCTCAGCCGGGCGGGGGCCTCCACCATTGCGGAGATCTCCGCCATCGCAAAGCCGAGTATCCTGGTCCCCAGCCCCAACGTGACCGCCAACCATCAGGAGAAGAACGCCCGGGTCCTGTCGGACCAGGGAGGCGCCGTCCTGATGCTGGAGCCGGACACCACCGGCGACAAGCTCTATGACCAGGTGGTATCCATGCTCTCCGACCGTCCCGGTCTGGAGCGGATGAGCTGTGCCCTGACCCGGACGGGCATTTCCGATGCCAACGAGCGGATCTACCAGGTTTTGAAACGGCTTCTGAAGCTGTAAGGGCCTTCTGACATTCACCTTTGCCCCTTTCCCCTCATAGAATGACACAAAATCATGGGGAGGAAATGGTATGAGTGTGATCGCGATCTCCGGCGGACGGCGGCTGGAGGGCTGTGTCCCCGTTCAGGGCTCCAAGAACAGCGTCCTGCCTATCCTGGCGGCGTCCCTGCTCTCCGGCTGTGTCAGCGTGATACATAACTGCCCTGACCTGTCCGACGTGGCCGCCTCGGTGGCCATTCTGGAGCATCTGGGCTGTCGGGTCGTCCGGGAGGGGGACACGATAACGGTGGACTCCAGCACCCTGGACCGGTGCGACATTCCGGAACAACTCATGCGGGAGATGCGCTCGTCGGTGATCTTTCTGGGGGCGGTGCTGGCCCGGACAGGGGAGGCGAGACTCTCCATGCCCGGCGGCTGTGAGCTGGGCCCCCGGCCCATCGACCTGCACCTGTCCGCCCTCCGCCGTCTGGGGGCGGAGATCACCGAGCAGGGGGGAAGCCTCCGGTGCTCGGCCCGGGGACTCCGGGGCTGCGACATCAGCCTGACCATCCCCAGCGTGGGGGCTACGGAGAACGCCATGCTGGCCGCCTGCGCCGCCAAAGGGCGGACGGCTATCTACAACGCCGCCCGGGAGCCGGAGATCGTGGACCTCCAGAATTTTCTCTGCACCTGCGGGGCGAGGGTACAGGGGGCGGGAAGCTCTGTGGTGGTGATCGATGGGGGCGTTCCCCTCCACACGGCAGAGCACCGGGTCATCTCCGACCGTATCTGCGCCGCCACCTGGCTGGCGGCGGGGGCCGCCGCCGGAGGACAGGTGACGGTGGAGGGCGTCCCCAGAGAACAGCTGCTCCCCGTCACCGACCTGCTGGCCCAGGCGGGCTGCGACATCCGGGAGGAGGCGCAGCGGGTGACCCTCACCGGCGACGGACACCTCCGGGCGGTCCCTCCGGTGCGGACCGCTCCCTATCCGGGCTTTCCCACCGACGCCCAGCCTCCGGTCATGGCCGCCCTGACGAAGGGGACGGGAACCACCGTCTTTGTGGAGACGATGTTCGAAAACCGCTATCGCCACACCCAGGAGCTGGCCCGTATGGGGGCGGACATCCGGGTGGAGGGCCGGGTGGCGGTGGTCAGCGGCGTGGATCAGTTGCAGGGAGCAAGGCTGGAGGCGGCAGACCTCCGGGGCGGAGCCGCCCTGGTGGTGGCTGCCCTGGCCGCAGAGGGGGAGAGCCAAATCAGTGGGCTTCACCACCTGGACCGGGGCTACGAACGGCTGACGGAGACCCTGGGCTCCCTGGGGGCGGATATTGTCCGGGAGTGAGAACATCCCCGGCGGCACAAAAGGAGATAATGCCTTATGGCAACGGTACGCAAGCACAAGCGAAAAGAGCGCCGGAGCAGTCAGTCTCTGTTCCGTATTTATATCCTGCTGTCGGTGGTGCTCATCGTGGCCGCCGTGGTGGCGGGCTCGCTGGTGTTTTTCAAGGTCCATACCTTCCGGGTGGAGGGGAATGAGCGCTACACCGAGGAGGAGCTGCTGGAGGCGGCGGACATCGAGGAGGGCACCAATCTCTTCCAGATCCCCCGGAAGGAGATCGCCCAGGAGATGGAGCTGTCCCTTCCCTACCTGAAAAAGGTGACGATCCGGCTGCTTCCGCCGGAGACGGTGGTCATCCAGGTCACGGAGACGGAGCCTGCCGCAGCGGTGGAGAGCGACGGCGCGATCTGGTACATCGACTATGAGGGAAAGCTGCTGGAAAAAGCGGAGGAGAGCGGGGACTATCTCACCGTCACCGGGCTGACCCTCCTGGCGCCCTCTGCGGGGACCGATCTGGCGGTGGCGGAGGAGGACAGCCTGAAAGAGAAGTGTCTGCTGGGGCTGCTCTCCGCGCTGATGGAGCGGGAGGAGCTGGACCGGGTCTCCTCCATCGACCTGACAGACTCGGCCACCGTGACCATGCTCTACGATGGGCGTCTGCGGGTGAAGATGGGGCTCAACGATGACTTCGAATACGACCTGAAAATGCTCCAGGCCGCCCATGAGAGCTACATCGATGAGAACTGGTCCGATTCGGACACCGGCGAACTGGACATGACCAAGACGGACGTGGCGGCGGCCCTGAGCAAGGACTGACGCTTCTGCCCGGAAGCGGCCGGAACGCCGTCCCCGGAAGGGGAGAAACCTGTCGAACGGATGCGTCTGCCTCAGAAAAAAACATTCGGAAATTCGGCAGAGGGTATTGACCAGCCGCCGGATTCCGTTTACAATAATGAGTAGTTCGCCGCCGCAGGCGGCCGATTGACAGGGCATTTGGCTTTGTTCCATGCCCAAAGCAACATTTTAAGGAATGATTTTGCGGTGTGCGGGACAGCCTGTCCTGTGCCGCCGTCACGACTGCACACATCCATGACCGCACATCAGAAGGGCCAGACAGAGGGCCGAATGACATAGGAGGAAACCAAAATGTCCATTGGATTTGAACCCGCTCCCGAAACAGTAGTCAACATCAAGGTCGTCGGCGTCGGCGGCGCAGGCAACAACGTTGTCAACCGCATGGCGGTTTCCGGCACCAGGGGTGTGGAATTTATCGCCGTGAACACGGATAAGCAGCAGCTGGATTCCTCCAGCGCCACCACCAAGATCCAGATCGGAGAGAAGGTCACCGGCGGCAAGGGCGCCGGTGCCAACCCCGAGGTGGGCAAGAAAGCGGCGGAGGAGAGCCGGAGCCAGCTGTCCAAGGTGCTGGAGGGCACGGACATGGTTTTCGTCACCTGCGGTATGGGCGGCGGCACCGGCACCGGCGGCGCCCCTGTGGTGGCCGAGGTGGCCCGGGAGCAGGGCATCCTCACCGTGGGCGTTGTGACCAAGCCCTTCGGTTTTGAGGGCCGTCGCCGGATGCAGCAGGCCGAGAAGGGCATCGCTGAGCTGAAGGGTAAGGTGGACTCTCTGGTCATCATCCCCAACGACCGGCTCAAACACGCCACCGATCAGAAGATCACCTTCGCCAACGCCTTTGAGATTGCGGACGACGTGCTCCGCCAGGCGGTGGAGTCCATCTCCGACCTGATCAAGAACGTGGGCTTCATCAACCTGGACTTTGCCGATGTGACCGCCATCATGAAGGATGCCGGCCAGGCCCATATGGGCGTGGGCCGTGCCGCCGGCAAGGGCAAGGCCGAGGAGGCCGCCCGGATGGCCGTCACCTCTCCGCTGCTGGAGACCTCCATCAACGGCGCAAAGGGCGTTCTGGTCAACGTCACCGGCTCCATGGATATCGGCCTGGAGGAGGTGGAGACTGCCGCCAACCTGGTGCAGCAGGCCGCCAACCCCGACGCCAACATCATCTTCGGCGCCACCTTCGACGAGTCCCTGGAGGACGAGATCCGGGTCACGGTCATCGCCACCGGCTTTGACAAGCCCAGCGAGACGGTGGACAAGCCCTTTACCCAGGCTGCCCAGAAGGTGGCTGCCAGTGAGACGGTCGCATCTACCGCTCCTGCGGCGCAGGAGACTGCCACCCCCGCCCCTGAGGCTGTATAAAAAACTCCGAGCCCACGAGCCATCACAACAT
>JAJQHP010000054.1 GCA_021199695.1 Clostridiales bacterium | reverse complement strand
TCAAAGTTCTCATAGGTCTCGTCGTCCTCCAGAATGTCGGCGTAGGCCTGGCTGAGCACCAGTGCCCCGTTCTCTCCGGAGTAGAGGGTCTCCACTGCCCCTACTACGGAATCATATTCCGCCGAGGCGATTTCCTGCCCCAGCTCGGACTGGATGGACTCCAGCGCCTGGAGGATATTCTCCCCGTCATAGCTGGTGGAGTAGGCGAAGGTATAGTCGCTGGCGTCAGACAGGGTCTCCGCCGGATCGTCGTCCATGACGTACACGCCGATGGTGTAGGTATAGATGGTGGTGCTGCCGGTGACAGTGCTGATGGTGCCGGACACCTGGGCCGCCGCCAGGGAGAGATAGACGGAACCGGCGGAGATGAGCAGAGACAGCAGCCAGGCCAATATCCGCCGGGGCAGGGCCAGATTCACCGTCTCCTCGGCGTGCCTGCCCTCGGACGGGCGGTTTTCCGCCGGTTTGAGGGCCAGCAGCCCGGTGAGCAGCAGGAGCAGCACCAGCACGATTACCACCAGAATAAAATACCGCTCCGGCAGCATATCCAGCCGCCAGATGAAAAACCCTGCCAGCGCTTCGCAAACCAACTGCGCCAGCAGCAGGACGATAGAGATCCGTTTTACCGTTTTCAATGCTTTCATATGGGGACACATCCTCTCCGCCCCGGAAACCGCCCGGGGCCAGTCTGTTCTTGTCGAATTGCGTTTTTCATTATAGCACAGCGATTTCGTCCGGTGAATACTTTTTCAGATTTTTTCAGAATCAAAAGAGACAAAGAAAACGGAAAGAATCCCTGCCTTCCTTGCATCTTTTACAAAATAGCGGTACAATAACGGGGAGTAAACTTTACCAATGGAAAGGAATAACAGTATGAAGCAGAACGACCGTCTCCACGGCTTTGTCGTGGAATATGCCCAGCCCCTGCCGGAGCTGAAGGCTACGCTGTACCGGATGACCTACGAAAAGAATGGGGCCGACCTGGTGTGGCTGGACCGGGAGGACGAGAATAAGACCTTTGCCATCACCTTCAAGACCATCCCCCAGGACGACACCGGTGTGTTCCACATTCTGGAGCACTCCGTCCTCTGTGGTTCGGACAAATACCCGGTGAAGGAGCCCTTTGTGGAGCTGCTGAAAAGCTCCCTCCAGACCTTCCTGAACGCATTCACCTTCCCGGACAAGACCTGCTACCCTGTCTGCTCCCGAAACGATCAGGATTTCCTCAACCTGATGGACGTCTATCTGGACGCCGTGCTCCACCCTCTGAGCGTCACCGACGACCACGCCTTCCGTCAGGAGGGGTGGCACTACGAGCTGGACGACCCTCAGGGGGAGCTGACGGTGAACGGCGTGGTCTACAACGAGATGAAGGGGGCCTATGCCGACCCGGACACGGTGCTCATGCGGGAGATGAACGCCCTCCTGTTCCCGGACAACTGCTACGGCTATGAGTCCGGGGGCTACCCGGACGCCATCCCCACCCTGACCTATGAAAACTACCGGGCCAGTCACCGGCGGTTCTACCACCCCTCCAACGCCCGCATCTTCCTGGACGGCAGCGTGGACCTGGACGCCGTTCTGGCCAGGCTGGACAGCTACCTCTCCCCCTATGACCGGCTGGAGGTGGATTCCCGCATCCCCATGCAGGCCCCTGTCGCCCCGGACAGCAGGACGGCCCGGTATCAGATCGGCCCGGAGGACGACGGGACCAACAAAGCAATTTTGGCCCGTGGCTGGGTGTTCGCCCGCTTTGACGAGCGGGAAAAGATCGCCGCCTGCGAGGCACTCACCGACGCCCTGTGCGGCTCCAATGAGGCGCCGCTGAAAAAGGCCCTGCTGGAGCAGGGCCTGGCGGAGGACGTGGAATTCCAGTCCTGGGACGGCATCCAGCAGCGGTATGTCCTGCTGGTGGTGCGGCATACGGACGAGAAAAAACAGGCCCAGGTCTGGCAGACGGTGGAGCGGGTCCTCCGGGAGCAGGCCAACGGCGGCCTGGACCGGAGCCGGGTGGCCTCCGTCCTGAACCGGATGGAGTTCAAGGCCCGGGAGCGGGACATGGGCGGCTTCCCCAGGGGGTTGGCCCTGGCCCTGGACTGCGCCGAGAGCTGGCTCTACGGCGGCGACCCCGCCCAGAATCTCCAGTGCGGCGCGCTGTTCGCCTCCCTCCGGGAAAAGCTGGAGCAGGGCTGGTTTGAGGAATTTATCCGCACTGCCCTTCTGGATTGCCCCCATCAGGCCACGGTCTGCCTGCTGCCCAGCAGTACCCTGGGGGAGGAAAGAGCCCGTCAGGAGCGGGAGCGGCTGGCGGCGGTGAAAGCAAGCTGGACCCCGGAGGAGACCCAGGCGGTCATTGACCGGTTCCGCCGGCTCCGGGAGCGCCAGAGCACGCCGGACAGCCCCCAGGCCCTGAGCGCCATCCCCACCCTGTCCCTGTCGGATATCTCCACACAGCTCCACCGGACCCCTCAGGAGGAGCGCTCCGTCGATGGGGTCACAGTATTGCACCAGCCCCTGGAGACGGGAGGCATCCTCTATCTGGACCTGTGCTTCTCTCTGGAGGATTTGTCTCTGGAGGAGCTGAGCCGGGTGTCCCTGCTGACCTCCCTGCTGGGCAAGCTGGACACGGCGGACCACTCCGCCATCGACCTGCGCAGCGCCATGGACGACTGTCTGGGCCGGTTCAGCGCCACGGTGATCCCCCTGGCCCCGGAGGGGGAGCGGGAGCGCTGCACCCCCTGGCTGATGGTCAGCGCCTCTCTCCTGGCGGACCGCCGGGCGGAGGCCGCCAGGCTCCTTCTGGAGCTGCTCACGGCCACCCGGTTTGACGATGCCGCCAAGCTGGGCATCCTGGTGACCCAGCTCCGGCTCCAGATGGAGCAGGGCATCCAGGCCTCCGGCCACTCCTTCGCCGCCCAGCGGGCGGGGGCGTATCTCTCCGCCCAAAAGACCGCCATGGAGACGGTGGGCGGCATCGACTATCTCCGCTTCCTCCAGCAGACGGAGCAGGGCCAGGACGGTCTGGGGGATGCCCTGGCCGGGCTGTTTGGCCGGGTGTTCTCCCGGCGGCGGCTCACCGTCAGCGTGACGGGAGAGCTGGACACTGACTGGGTGAAAATGCTGGCGGCGGGACTGCCCGACCTGCCGGTGGGCGAACCCGTGGCCCTTCCCCGGCGGCATCTGGCAAGGGAGGGCTTCCAGATTCCCGCCCAGGTGGGCTTCGCCGCCAGGGCAGGGGCGCTCCCGGGGGCGGAGCGGTGCACCGGTACCGCCCTGGTGGGGGCCAATCTGCTGACCTACGACTATCTGTGGAACACCGTCCGGGTTCAGGGCGGGGCCTACGGCGTGGGCCTGCGGGCGGACTCCGGGGGGAACGTCCGCCTCTGGTCCTACCGGGACCCCAGCCCCCGGCAGTCCCTGGACCGCTTCGACGGGGCGGGACAGGCCCTTGTCCAGACCGCCCGGTCGGGGGACGATCTGACCAAATATATCGTCAGCACCGTGGGCAGCGACCAGCCGCCCCTGTCTCCCCGGACGGAGGGCTTTCAGGAGGCGGTCAACCGCCTCTCCGGCAGCACCTGGGAACAGCGGCAGCAGCGGTACAACGAGGTCCTGCACACCACCCCCGACCAGCTGGAGGCGCTGGGCGCTTCCCTGACTGCGGCGGCGGAGAGGGGCGGCATCTGCGTCATCGGCGGCAGCGCCGCCCTGGACGCCTGCGCCGACGTGCTGGAGCGGCGGGAGAGCCTGCTGTAAGCACTATATTGTGAAACAGAAACCTCCATTGCGGCGGCTATTGCTCGTCGCAATGGAGGTTTTTCGATGCGCCGGAGGTTATCCCTCTGCCGCCGCTGTGGCAGCGCAGGCGGCGCACCTGCCGTAGAAGTAGCTCTCATGCCACCGGATCTGACAGCCCAGCTCCTGAGAGATGCGCCGGTCCAGTCCGTCGTCATAGTCCAGACACAGGTCAGAGACCTGACCGCAGCTCTCGCATACCAGATGGGGATGGGGATGGGTGTTGCCGTCGTACCGCTCCACCTGGAAGGGGAGGCGGCTGATCCTGCCCTCCTCCACCATCTGGTTCAGGTTGCGGTAGACCGTCCCCCGGCTCAGGCCGGGAGAGACCTCCTTCAGGTCCTGATAGATCATCTCCGCCGTGGGGTGGAGCTTGGTGGCGCTGACATAGTCGTAAATCAGGTCCCGCTGCCGGGAATGGCGTCGTTTGATCACAATAACTCCTCCTCGTTGACCGGATGATGGAATAAAATCAGCCCTTAATAGGAATGATTCTATTTTAGCACATCCGGAAGAAAATTGCAACAGGGGAGTCGCTCCACTTTATTCCTCCACCGGCAGCCGCACCCGGAAGCAGGCGCCCTCTCCCGGCGCGCTCTCCACCTGAATGGAGCCGTGGCACAGCTCCACGATGCGCTTGACCAGGGCCAGCCCCAGGCCGTTGCCCTCGTCGGAGCGGGAGCGGTCCCCCTGATAGAATTTCTCAAAGATGTGCTTCTGCACCTCTTCGGTCATACCGTCTCCGTCGTCGGCCACAGACACCGTTACCGAGTCAGAATCAGACTGCAAGCCCACCCGAATG
>JAJQHP010000195.1 GCA_021199695.1 Clostridiales bacterium | reverse complement strand
AACCTGTTTTACACCGAGCCTTACGCGCGCCTGGCCGAAAAGCTCTGCACCCGCTCCGGCATGGCGGCGGCGTTTTTCGCCAACGGCGGCGGCGAGGCCAACGAGGGCATCATCAAGCTGGCCCGGAAATACTCCTTTGACAAGTACGGCAAAGGCCGCGCCAACATCATCACCCTCCACAACTCCTTCCATGGCCGCACCATTACCACCCTCCAGGCCACGGGACAGGACGTGTTCCACAACTACTTCTTCCCCTTCACCGAGGGCTTCCGCTATGCCGAGGCCAACGACCTGGCCTCCGTCCAGGCCCAGGCGGGGGAGGACACCTGCGCCGTCCTGCTGGAGCTGGTCCAGGGAGAGGGAGGCGTGCTGCCCCTGGACAAGGACTTTGTCCAATCCGTGGCGGACTGGTGCCGGGAGCGGGACCTGCTCCTGCTGGTGGACGAGGTGCAGACCGGCGTGGGCCGGACCGGCTCCCTGTTCTGCTTCCAGCAGTACGGCATCCTGCCGGACGCCGTGACCTTTGCCAAGGGCATCGCCGGAGGGCTCCCCATGGCGGGCGTCATGGCGAATGAGAAGTGCCGGAACGTCCTCGGCCCCGGCACCCACGCCACCACCTTCGGCGGCAATCCCATCGCCGCCAGCGCGGCCCTGGCAGTGCTGGACGTGCTGAGCGACGACTATATGCCGGAGATCAACGCCAAGGGCAATTATATCATGGAGACGGTCCGCAGCTGGGACGCCCCCTGCGTGGAGACCGTCCGGGGCCTGGGCCTGATGGTGGGTATCGTCCTGAAGGACGGAACGGACCGGGCCGCCCTGATCAAACAAATTTACGGGAAAAACGTCCTGGTGCTCACCGCCGGACCGAAAACCATCCGGCTGCTGCCGCCGCTGACCATCTCCTATGAGGAGCTGGACAAGGGGCTGGCCGCCATGAAGGACGTACTGGTAAACGCCTGAACCGAACCTGCCTGCGAAAGGAGCGAAAAACGATGAAAAAAGACCTGTTAAAGATGCTGGACCTGTCCGGCGACGACATTCTGAGTATTCTCGATCTGGCGGATCAGCTGAAATACGAGCAGCAGCACGGCCTGCCCCACCACTATCTGGAGGGCAAGACCCTGGCCATGATCTTTGAGAAGAATTCCACCCGTACCCGGGTCTCCTTTGAGACGGGGATGTTCCAGCTGGGGGGCCACGCCGTGTTCCTCTCCGGCAAGGAGAGTCAGATCGGCCGGGGCGAGCCCATCCAGGACACCGCCCGGGTGCTCAGCCGCTATTGCGACGGCATTATGATCCGCACCTTCGACCAAGCCGAGGTGGAGAACCTGGCCAAATACGCCGACATCCCGGTCATCAACGGCCTGACCGACTTCGCCCACCCCTGCCAGGTGCTGGCCGACCTGATGACCGTCCGGGAGCGGATGGCTCATCTGGATGGGCTGAAGCTCTGCTTCATCGGGGACGGCAACAATATGGCGAACTCCCTCATCGTGGGCGGTCTGAAATGCGGCATGGAAGTGGCCGTGGCCTGCCCGGAGGGCTACTGGCCGGACCAGCAGGTGCTGGACTTTGCCGCCTCCGTCCAGGGCGGTAGCCGCTTCACCCTCACCGGGGACATCTTTGAGGCGGCCAAGGACGCCGACGTGATCTTCACCGACGTGTGGGCCTCCATGGGCCAGGAGGAGGAGCGGGCCAAGCGGGCCGTGGCCTTCGCCGGATACCAGGTGAACGCCGACCTCATGGCCGTGGCCCATCCCGGCTGCATGGTGCAGCACTGCCTCCCCGCCCACCGGGGAGAGGAGATCACCGAAGATGTGTTCGAGCAGCACGCCGACGAGATCTTTGACGAGGCGGAGAACCGCCTCCACGCCCAGAAGGCCGTCATGGTCCAGCTGATGCACGGCGAAATCTGAGATACTTTGAAACGAACAACCGCCCTCCGGGCTTCGCATTTGCGAGGCCCGGAGGGCGGATTTTTTCATTTCGCTCAACCTTGCTCCGGCAGGAGCTTGACCACGGCGGTATTGGCGTAGGTCATGGGGTCGGTGTGGAGGAAGAACACCACCCCGTCGCAGGGGGCCAGGAGCCGCTCCATCGTCTCTCCTGCGCCCGGGTCCAAAATCTCCGCCAGAGGGTCTCCGGCGACTACCCGGTCTCCCGGCTTGCAGACGGGGCGGAAGATGCCCGCGTACCGGGGCCGGACAGAGGCCAGACTACTGTCCTCCCAGATTTGGGAGCGGAAGCCCCCCTGAATGGGTCGGTTGAGGATGCCCTCCCGGCTGAGGAACCGGAAGATGGCCCGCACCGCCTGATCGGCGCTCTCCTCGTCGATGGAGGTGGTGGTCGTGGTGTAGAGGCTGTAGGCGTTGGTGTCCCAGATCTGCCAGTTGTAGTTCAGGGTGGTGGTGTCATAGGGACGGGGGTCCCGGAGGACGATGTGGGGCATACCGAACCACTCCGCCTTCTCCACGTTCTCAAATCCGGTGCGCATAATGCGGATATGGGGCAGGAACCGGCCCGGCATATAGAAGGAGGCCAACTGGATGCCGTTGTCGTATTGGGAGATCTGGCGGAACACCCCGTCGGCGATGCGCTGGGTGGTCTCCCCCAGGTCGTAGCCGGGGAACATCCGGTTGATGTCCGTGTTGTCCGTGGGCCAGAATCGCTTGCCCACGTTCATGGAGTAGGGGTTCAGGGAGGGGAGCACCAGAATCTCCTTTCCGGGATTCAGCTCCCCCCGCTGCTCCGCCCGGCGGAGGGCCTTTACCAGCTGGGAGCAGGTGTAAATCTGCTGATACTCGTTGCCCCGGAGGCTGCCCACCACGCAGAGGGAGCGATGCCCCTGGCCGAAGGTGTAGCCGTGGACCCGGAAGTTCTCCCGATAGAGGGAGGGAATTTCATAGATGACCGACTGTCTCATGTCACTTCGCCTTCTTCCGGATACGGGCCAGCAGCGAGCCCTCGTCCACCACGGGGTACTCCCGGATGGTGAACAGCAGCCCGTCCGCCGGGGCGGTGATCTCCCGGAGCAGCTGGCCGGTGAGGGGGTTCACCACAGAGCCGATGCGATCTCCGGCGGAGAGGGTTGCCCCGTGGGGCTGCTCCTTCAAAAAGATGCCGGAGACGGGGGCGTTTAAGTAGCAGATGGCGTCGTTCTCCTCGGAGATGAGGGGAGTGCGCACCGGGGCCACCGGACCCGTCCAGATACCCAGCTCAGCCATGAGGCGGAAAATGCCCTCGGTGAGCTGGTCGCCGTAGGCGGGGGTCAGGCGCATCCCCACCCCCATCTCCACCACCAGGGTGGGCACATCCCGGCTGTTGAGACTGTGGGCCAGGGTGGACTCCAGCACCGTACTGGCCCCATGCACCCAGATAAAGTCCACGTTGGCCAGCTTCGCGTAGTCCATCAGCCGGTCACGGAACAGCTCGTTGATGCGTATCTGGGGCAGCTCGGTGAGATAGATGTTGCTGGCATGGATGTCCAGGCACAGGTCAGAGCCCAGCAGGTCCTCCATAATGCGGGCGGCCATATCCTCCGTCATCGCCCCGTCCCGGCTGCCGGGAAAGAGGCGGTTCATGTCCAGGTCGAACCCGGGGATGCCCCGGGTGATGGAGTCGATGCCCAGGGGGTTCATGGCGGGGTACAGGTCTACCGTCCCCGCCAGATACTCCGGGTGGGCGGCAATGCGCCGGTTCACCTGGTAGCAGACATACTGCCCCTCCAGCTCGTCGCCGTGGATGCCGGTGACGATGCTGATGCGCTTGCCGCAGTCCTGGCCCCCGGTGGGGGTCAGGCGGTTTTTCTGGATGACCAGATTTTCAAAGACAGGCAGGGGAATGGATGCCACTGTCTGTATCATACTGTTTCCTCCTTCTTCCATATGCGGTGGAACGAATTAAGGCGTTGTAACGGGATGGACGGACACCCGGACGGCCTGAATCTGGTCGCCGCCGCCCAGAAAGCTGCCCCGGTTCAGGGGGCAGTCGCCGCCGTCCCGGCCCCGGGCCAGAAGAATGTGCTGCTCCCGGACGGGGAGGAGGTTGGTGGGGTCCAGGCCGTACCAGCGGCCCTGGCTGAGCACCTCCACCCAGGCGTGGCTGGCCCCCTCGCCCACCAGCATTCCCGCCGCATATCGGGCGGGGATGCCCTCCAGACGGCAGAGGGCCAGCAAAATGTGGGCGTAGTCCTGACAGACTCCCTCGCCCAGGGCCAGCGCCTCCTCGGCGGTGGTGCGGGCGTCCGTCACCCGGGGGCAGTAGGTCAGCCCGTCGTGCACCCCCTGGGCCAGCGCCCAGGCCCGCTCCAGGGGGGAGCGGTCGCGGCCGCCTGCCAGACGGCGGGAGAGGGCCAGCAAATGGGGGCCGGGCCGGGTGTAGGGAGAGGGAGACTTCATCATGCCCCACCGGACCGGGTCAGGCTCGGCCACTCCATCGGACAGGCCGGTGCGCACCCGTCCGGTGGCGACGGCCTGAAACTGCTGATGGGACCGGACAATATGCCCGTAAAGGCAGCGATTGCCAAAGGCGTCGGCGGTCTCTGCCCCCTGGTGGGAGGGGGACAGCTCCAACCGCTGCTCCAAAACCTGCTGCCCTTCATTGGAC
>JAJQHP010000173.1 GCA_021199695.1 Clostridiales bacterium | reverse complement strand
GCACCCCACCTCGGTGGCAGTGCTCACCCTCCCCGCCCGGTACGCCCAGGAGACCGCAGAGCGGCTCATGGAGCAGGGCGTCCGGGGCATCTGGAACTTTACCAACTACGACCTGGATGTGCCCGAGGCCCATTCCGACGTGGTGGTGGAGAGCCTCCACTTCTCCGACTCCCTCCGGGTGCTGAGCTATCTCATCGACAGCCCTGCGGGAAATGTGTGAGCAAGCTCAGCCAAATACAGCCATGAGCGCATAACCCCCCTGACGGCAGGCCCGTCAGGGGGGTTGTTTGGCTCACTGTCAAGAGTTGGGGTAGAGAACCATAACAAAATGCCCGCGCAGCCAAACGGCTGTGCGGGCATTGTCTGTGTCATTGCGTCAATCAATCGTTGACGTAGGGCAGCAGGGCGATCTGACGGGCACGCTTGATGGCGGTGGTCAGCTCACGCTGATGCTTGGCGCAGGTGCCGGTGGTCCGGCGGGGGAGGATCTTGCCCCGCTCGGAGAGATAGCGGCGGAGCTTGCCGGTATCCTTGTAGTCAATGCTCTCCACCTTGTCGGCGCAGAAGGCGCAGACCTTTCTGCGCTTGCGGCTGCGAGTCTTATCGAAAGCCATGATCGAGGTCTCCTTTCACTGAGATGGGACGTAACTTTTACCGACGTCCGTTTACTCCCCCTGACTCCGGCGGTCTACCGGGCGGGAGAGGCTGTTCTTCATTGGGTCAGCTCAGAACGGCAACTCGCCGTCGTCGTCGCTGAGCTCAGCGAACTCAGACACCACAGGGGCGGAGGGGGCGCTGTAGCTGTTGTTCTGAGGAGCGGCGGGGGCGTAGCTGTTGCTGTTGTTGCCGCCGCCATGGGAGCCGCCGTAGGAGCCGGTGCTGCGGTTGCCGTAGCTGCCGCCGTCACTGTCCCGTCTGGACTCGCCGAAGCGGACGTTATCCGCCACTACTTCGGCGCTGCGGCGCTTGTTGCCGTCCCGGTCCTGCCAGTCACGGATCTGGAGCCGACCCTCCACCACGGCCATACGGCCCTTAGTGAAGTATTTGCTCACAAACTCCGCAGTCCCCCGCCAGGCGACGATGTCGATGAAATCGGTGGCCCGGGTGCCGGTGGACTTGTCCGCAAAATCCCGGTCAACGGCCAGAGTGAAGGACGCCACGGCTGCTCCGGACTGGGTCCGGCGCAGCTCAGGGTCCCGGGTGAGACGACCCATGAGAATAATGCGATTGAGCATGATGCGCCTCCTTATGCGTTGAGATCAACGATCATGGAGCGGATCACGCCGTCGGTGATGTTGAAGTTACGGTTCAGCTCAGCGGGGAACGCGGCGGGAGCCTCGAAGGTCATGAGGACGTAATAGCCCTCTGTCTTGTGGTCGATGGGATACGCCAGGCGACGCTTCCCCCACTCACTGACCTCGGTCAGCGTGCCGTTCTGCTCTACCAGAGCCTGGAACTTTGCGACGATGGCAGCGATAGCATCCTCGGCCAGAGTGGCGTCGATGATATACAGAGCCTCGTACTTGTCAGCGACCTTTGCCATGTTTGCACCTCCTTATGGACTATATGGCCCTTTCCTGCCGAAAAGGGCAAGAGAAGTCAGACTCCCTTGCAGGAGCCATGCCGTTCTATTTTAACAGCTTTTTCCCGTTTGTCAATGGGAAATGGGGCATTTTTTGGAAGCAATTCGAAAAAACTGCGCACAGAGCGGTTTTTCCGCCCTGCCCGCGGGAGCTGTCCCGGTTCGGCCCTCAGCGCTCCAGGGATCGCCCGACAGTGATCTGCCACTTAGCGGGCTTTCCGTTTCTGCGGAAGGGGAAAACGCCCCTCTCCGGCTCGTAGTAGATCACCTGGCTCTCCTCATAGTCGGGATGTTCCCCGGTTTTCTCCTCGGCGGGGTAGCCGAAGGCGATGATCGAGTGGGGCGTCACAGTCTCCGGCAGGGAGAACAGCTTTTTCTGGGCCTCCACCCGCTCCATCTGGGGCCAGGTGCCCAGCCATACGGAGCCGATGCCCAGGCCCTGGGCCGCCAGGATCATATTCTGTCCAGCGATGGCCCCGTCGATCACCCAATACTCCTTTGCGGGAGGGAAGGCCCGCTCCAGGTCGCCCAAAATCAGGATGCCCACGTCGCAGCGGCGGAGCGGCTCCGCAGGTCCGCCGTTGGCGTCCGCCATCCGGTTGAGCATCCCCCGGTCACGGACGACGATAAATTTCCAGTCCCGGGTGTTGGCACAGCTCGGCCCGGTCATCCCTGCCCGAAGGATGGTGTGCAGGTCCTCCTGGGAAATGTGTTTTTTCGTGTACCGGCGGACGCTTCTCCGGCTCAGTACGCCCTCTGTCAGTTCCATCTGTTTCCCTTCCTTTCCTCTCTCACTCGCTGCCGCACACCGGCTCCGCCCCGCATATCATCCCCTTGATGGTGGCCACGGCGATGCTTTGGGGCCGGGTGCGGTCCTCCAGGAGGACGATTTTCCGCTCCGGGATGACCTCCTCCAGCTCGATCTCTCGTACCCGGTCATGGGCCAGGGCCAGGGCGGCGTACTTCTCCGGGACAAAGCCCACCCCCAGGTTGTGCTCCACCGTTTGCAGCACCTGGTCCATGGTAGTCACCTCCACGTCCGGGCGGAACCGGACGTTGTGGGTGAGGAACAGCAGCTGATAGTGCTCGTAGGTGCTGCTCCCGCTGCCCATGCTCACCAGAGGGTACTCGGCCAGCTCCGCCAGACGATGCCGCTCCCGGGTCAGGTGGTAAAAGCTGGGGCCGCCCACCAATATCTCCCGGAAGGTGAGCAGGGCGGTCTCCCGCAGGTTCTGTCCGTGGCTGACCGGGCTGGTGGCCACCGCCAGCTCAATCTGACCGCTCTCCAGTGCGTCGCTGGCCTGGGGGGTGAACTGGTTGATGATGCGCAGTCGGACGCCGGGATACTGCCGGTGAAAGGCGGTGAGCCGGTCCAGGAGCAGCAGCCGCAGGGCAGTCTCGCTGGTACCAATGGTGACGATCCCCTGCTCCAGGCTGCAATCCTTCCGAAGCTCCTCCTCCCCGATGCGCAGCTGCTCCACCGCCAGGGCCACATGGGAGTACAGCCGCTCCCCCTCCGGGGTCAGGGAGATGCCCCGGTTGGAGCGGACAAACAGCTTGCAGCCCAGCTCGTGCTCCAGATTGTTCATGCAGCGGGTGATGTTGGGCTGGTTGCTGCCGATGGTCTCGGTGGCCCGGGTAAAGCTCTTCTGTTGGGCCACAAAGTAAAAAATGCGGTAATAATCATAAGTCGCAGCCATACGGCACCTCCCGGGCGGCTCTGAGAACCGCTTCCGCTCCCATGATAGGACGGAATTCGGGGAACGTCAAGTCCCTTTTGCGCCGTCCGTCACGTCCGGGCCAGCTCTCCTCGGGAGGCCCAGTAGGTCGGAGCGGCCCCGTAGACCGCCCGGTGCATTCCTCCCGCCAGCAGAAAGGCACAGACCACATCCAGCACCGAATGCTGCTTGAGGAACACCGTGGACAGAATGATCAGCGCGGCCAGGACGCCGCTGGCCCGGTAGAGGGCCGGGTGGCTCTGTTTCAGTCCGTTGCGGGTCAGGCCCGCCTGAACGGCCAGGGTGGCATAGACGTGGATGCTGGGACAGACATTGGTGCTGGTGTCCACCGCCCAGATCTCGCTCACCAGCCAGGTGAAGACGTTCTTCTCCGGGTCGATGGTGGGCCGGAGGTTCAGGCCGGTATGGAAGAAGGTGTACAGCGTCAGACAGACCGTCATTCCTCCGAAGAGCATTCCCGCAAACCGGTAATACGCTTCCCTGGGGCGTTTCAGCAGCAGCCATGCCACCGCCGCTCCCACATAGAGGAACCACAGGAGATAGGGGACGACAAAATACTCACAGAAAGGGATCAGCCGGTCGACAGGCAGCTGTATGATGAGACAGTCCCTGGTGCTCCGCCCTTCCAGCAGGGCAAACCAGGGGAGGTATAGGGCAAAATAGGAGAGCGTCCAGATCTGGGGGTACGTCCGGAGAAAACGTTTGACGGTGTTCATTTGGTATCCACCTCTCGTTGTCCTCCCGAAGCACATCGGGAGGACAGGAACGGCCCGGGCCGCTCCTACTTGATTGAACCGGGCGGCAGCGTCCTTCCGCCTCAGCGAGAGGCATTATATACCATGAAACCGTCAATTTTAAGGAAAATTCTCTTAAATCTTCTTTAAATCCGCTGTCACACAGCCCCCCGCTCCTGGAAGACAAGAGCGGGGGGCTGTCGTTGCGTGTGATGTCAGTTCAGATAGTCTCCTGTGGCGTAGCTGTTGTACTGGCGGCGAAGGACCAGCACAGGGGTGCCGTCCTCCAGCTGATACTGCCGGTCAATACGGTAGGCGGTCCCGGTCTCCTCCAGGCGCTTCAGGTAGCGCTCCCGCTCCAGCAGGGCCATCCGGGCGGCCTCCTCCTGGCCCAGCTTTTCATTGCGCTCAAAGTGGACCGTCTGAGACAGACAGGCAAATTTGATCCGTTTCATGTTCCATATCCTCCATAAACGATGATGAGCAAGCCGTCCCGGCGGTGATATAGTCCCCTTAGAGTAGACACTCGAAAAAGCAAAAATTCGAGGCTACACT
>JAJQHP010000224.1 GCA_021199695.1 Clostridiales bacterium | reverse complement strand
GGGCGGGGGCTTCACCGTCTGGGACTTCCGCCAGGTGCGGAGCGCCCCCGGTGAACGGTACGCCTTCCGCCGCCGCCGGTGGCGGGTCTGCGACAGGGGGGCGGTCTTTCTCCAGGCCGGGGCAAACCACCGCCTGCTCCCCCGGGCGGAGGCAAAATCCTTCCAGGAGCTGTCCTATCCGCAGCTGCTCACCGCCGCCCGGGAGCGGGTCTCTCTGGCTGTCCAGGTGGACGGGGAGCGCAAGGCGGAAAATCGCCGCTACAACCAGACCGTGGGAGGCCGGGTCCGGGCGGTGGGGATTCGGATAAAGGGAGCTTAGCCCTCCAGCAGCCCCAGGAGGTGGGGTAGGCTCAGCGCCTCCTCAAAGAGAAACGCCTCCGCCAGCGTCTCCATATTGTCGTCGGAGTACTCCACCTCCTTGGAGTACTGCCGGGCTGCCTCGATCTGATCGGCCAGGGAAAATCTCCCCGTCTGCTGCCACTGCCAGGCCCCCAGAGCGGCTATGGTCAGCACCATGCCCACCGCCTGACGCAGCCTGCCCAGGGCGTCCCCGTCGAAGGAGGCCTTTAAAAAATACCGGAAGATCAGATAGACGGTGAGGTGCTCGTACTCATAGGCCCGCTCGCCCAGGGCGGCGAAAAAGCCGGGCCAGTCCAGGGCCTCCAGATTCTCCCGCAGCTCCCCCAGCGTCCGGCCCCACTCCGGCTCCAGCGTCTCCATCTCCAGGTGGGCGTCCAGCAGGGCGGCCAGAACGGTCTGCCAGGGGGTGGGAACTGCCGACAGCGTGTCCGGATCACACGCCGGGTCGGGGAGACGGTTTTCGTTTATCGCCCGCTGCGCCGCCTGGGTCAGGCGGAGTGCCTCCGCCCATCGGAGGGTCAGAGGACGGGCGCGGTCCCGGACGATTTCAAACAGCCGGTCCCGCAGCGCCAGCAGAGGCGGGTACAGGGGCAGCGGCTCCTCGTCCTCCTCCGCGTCAGTGAGATAGCTCACAAAGTCGCAGGGCTCCGGGTCGGACAGGATGAGCCGGGCGGCCTCCTCGCAGCAAAGGCCCACGCCGATCTCCATCCGGTCAGGGAACCACTCCCGGTAACGGGGGTGGAGGGCACAGATCTCACCGATATGCTCCTCCCCCAGCTCCAGCACCAGACCGCACAGGCCCCGTTCCGTCAGAAAAGGACACTGTCCGTTTTCGGGGCGGATGTAGGCGTCTCCCTCCCCGTCCCGGCCCAGGGCGGACAGGATGCGGCTGCGCTGGGGCTCCGGAAGGGTACGGTAGTAGTCCACCGTCCCCTCGTCCACCACGATCTCCCATCCGGTACGGCAGCAGTTGTCCCGGCAGGCCGAGGCCAGACACCGAAACCGTTCATAATAGCCGGGCATGGTCACAGTCATGCTCCACTCCCCCAATCTCTCCCTGATTGTACCAGAATTGCCGCCGGTTGAAAAGCACAAAAAAGCCGTCTGTCGGTTCAGACGGCCTTTTTGTATCTATCTCCCCTGCCCCACCTGATACCGCTTGATCTTTCGGGTGGCGGTCTTTTCGAACTCGGTGGTGCGGAAGCGGATCTTGTGTATCTTTTTGTGGCCGGGCTGCCCTCGGTTGAATTTCTTCACCCGCTCCTGGATGGTCTTGCGGAGCTGCTCCTGGGGCAGCTCCAGGGTGCTGTCCGGGAAGATCTCGGCGGTGATGGCCCCGTCCTCCTCGTAGACCACCACCTCCCCCACCTCGGGGATACGGCTCAGCTCCTGCTCCAGGCCCTCCGGGGAGACGTTCTCCCCGTTGTTCAGGATGATGAGGCTCTTGCTCCGGCCCGTGACCCACAGGAAGCCGTCCCGGTCCAGATAGCCCAGGTCGCCGGTGCGATACCAGCCCTCCACAAAGGCCGCCTCGGTGGCCGCCGGGTCGTTGTAATAGCCCATCATGACGGTCTCGCCCTTGACCTGGATCTCGCCGATGCCGTCCTCATCGGGCTGGTAGATGCGAAAGCTCAGGTGGGGCACCGTCTGGCCCACGCTGCCGTCCCGGCTGTGGAAGTTCCGGTTCACCGACAACACCGGGGAGCACTCGGTAATGCCGTAGCCGTTGAGCACCTCCACCCCCAGGGAGCGGAACTCCTTCACATACTTCGGGTCAAGAGGGGCGCCGCCGCAGATGATATACTCCAGCTCCCCGCCGAACTTGTCCAGCACGTCCTTGAACAGCTCCCGCCGCTTATCCACGCCCACCTTCAGCAGACCGTCGCTGAGCAGCATACCCTGGCGGAGCTTCATTTCCTGGCCCTGCTTCCGGGCGGTGCGCCAGATGGTTTTGGAGAAGGTCTCCACAAACAGGGGCACCAGGAACAGGGTCTTGGGTTTGGCGATGGGGATCTCTCTCATAAAGTCCGCCAGGCTGGAGTTGATGAAGATGGGCCGCCGGTAGTGGAACGCCTTCATGATGGCGGTGATCAGTCCAAAGGCGTGGTGAAAGGGAAGGACCGCCATCACGTTCCCCTCCGGGGGATAGAACAGCTGCATGGTGTAGGAGATGTTCCGGGCCATGTTCCACTGGCTGAGCATGACCGCCTTGCTGTTGCCCATGGAGCCGGAGGTAAAGAAGATGGTAGCCAGCTTGTGGGGGTCGGTCTGGACGGCGTCGTACAGGTTGCGGCCCCGCTCCAGAAACTTCCGCCCCTTCTCGATCCACTCGTCCATGTCGGACATACAGAGGATGCGGACCTTGCCCAGCTTCCGCTTTCCCGCTCCGATGGCCTGGTGACAGCTGCCGCTGGTCACCAGAAGCCCGGTGTCCGTCTGACGCAGCAGGGCCGTCGCCTCCTCCGCCGTGTACTCCTTCGCCAGCAACACCGCCACATTGCCGGAGGTGACGATGGCGAAATAGGCCAGCAGCCACTGATAGGAATTTTCCCCCATCAGAGCGATTTTCCGGTTGCGGACGCCCCGCTTGAGCAGGTAGTTGCCCAGCCAGCGGATCTCCTGGCAGAAGTCCCCATAGGTCTTTTCCACCAGGGTCTTTCGGTCGGTCATATAGCGGAAGGCGATCTGGTTCGGCACGGAGACCGCCTTGATCTCGATCATCTGGCGCAGGTCGTCCAAAATCGGCAGGTCGTCATACAGGGGATAGGGGCGGTTTTTCATCATCTGGGCTCATCCTCTCGGGCAGTCTGGGTGCGGCATGCCCGGAGGCATCACGGCAACAGGGTGATTCGGTAAGTCATTATACTATATCCAGGCACATATTGTCAAAATAATCTGTGTGTATTCCTCTCTCACTGCACTCTTTACATCACAGAATCCATCGAAAGAGCGAAAAAAGTGTTGACAAACCGAAGGACTGCCGCTATAATAACATCTGTTGTTCGGGTCCTCTGAACGACAGGCCTATGGGGGTATAGCTCAGCTGGGAGAGCGCTTGAATGGCATTCAAGAGGTCAGCGGTTCGATCCCGCTTATCTCCACCATTTTTAGGTTGCGATGTATAAAAATCGTCCTCTTAGGAGGGCGATTTTTATTGCTATTATCCAAAATATGGGGGTACTGCTCTACGGCTTGCAACCGTATTTTATGGGTTCTATAATAAATGGATTCTATCGCCTCCGCAGTCTGCGATTATCGGGCAGACTACGGCGGCTAATGGGGCAAACCTCTTTCGATTATGTGGGTGAAAGACTTACGCTGCTAGTTGCATGGCCTACTGCTCCAGCAGTTCCAGCGTGCAGGCCCGGGTGTCGCTCTCACGGATAGCCGCCCGGAGGGGCAGCACGCTGGCGGGAGAGACGCTGAGCTCGTCAATGCCCATGGCCAGAAAGGTGGGCAGCAGGGACAAATCCGCCCCCAGCTCGCCGCAGATGCCGATCCAGATGCCCTCTGCGTGGGCGGCGTCGGCGGCCATTTTCAGCGCCCGCAGTACGGCGGGGTGGTGGGGGTCGAAGAATCTGCCCAGATTATTGCACTGCCGGTCACAGGCCAGAGTGTACTGGGTCAGGTCGTTGGTGCCCACAGAGAAGAAGTCCACCAGCTTCGCCAGGTCATGAGCCATGAAGATGGAGGCGGGGGTCTCGATCATAATGCCGATTTCTGTCTCCGGGTTAAAGGGGATGCCCTCCTGGGTCAGTTCTGCCATGACCGCTTCACAGGCCCGCTTGCACTCCTCCACCTCCCAGACGGAGGTGATCATGGGGAACATGATAGCCACCTTGCCATAGGCGGAAGCCCGGTACAGCGCCCGCAGCTGGGTGCGGAACACCTCCGGCCGGTTCAGGCAGATGCGGATGGCCCGGAGCCCCATAGCGGGGTTCTCCTCTTTCGTCAGATGGAAGTAATCCACCTGCTTGTCTGCGCCGATGTCCAGGGTGCGGATGATGACCCGTTTGCCGTTCATGGCCTCGGCCACCGACTTGTATGCCTGGAACTGCTCCTCCTCGGTGGGGTAGTCGCTGGCGGCCAGGTACAGGAATTCGGAACGGAACAGGCCGATGCCCTGGCCGTCGTTAGCGAGGACGGCGCTGACATCCTCCGGAGAGCCGATGTTGCAGTAGAGCTTGATGTGCCGCCCGTCCAGGGTCACGTCCTCCTGCCCCTTCATGGTCTGCATCAGCTCCCGCATCTGCTCCTG
>JAJQHP010000096.1 GCA_021199695.1 Clostridiales bacterium | reverse complement strand
CGCTTGCAGGCCGGACGCTGGTCTCCTGCGCCGAGCGGGACGGCTCCAAGTTTATCATCGTCACCCTGAACGACGCCAACGACTACGAGGACCATGAAAACCTCTATGACTGGGCCTTCGAGAACTATCCCGCCAACGTCCTCTGTGAGGAGGGGGAGGAAGTCGCCACCTTCCACATCGGCAACCAGGACGTGCCTCTGCTGGCGGCCAGCACCCTGACCGCCTCTGTGACATCCTCTTCGGATGCTCCCATTTTGTGCAGCATCTCCCTGCCCAGCAAGGTCAGCGGCGCTGTCTCCAAGGGCGAGGTGGCCGGTACTGCCACCTATACGGTCAATGGAGAGGTCATCGGCACGGTAGACTTGCTCTACGGAGCCATTGTGGTCAACTGATGGAAGAACGTATCAGTAAAATTCTCTCCGAGTACGGACTGCTCTCCCGCCGCCAGGCTGAGGTCTGGCTGCGGGAGGGCAGAATTGCCGTCAATGGAAGAACCGCCGCTGTGGGCCAGAAGGCCGACCCGGAGCGGGACGAAATTACCGTGGACGGCGTCCCCATGGGACAAAAGCCGGAGACGGTCTGTCTCATGCTGAACAAGCCCAGAGGTTATGTGACCACCCTGTCCGATGAGCAGGGGAGACCCACGGTGGCCGACCTGGTGGCCGATTGCGGGATGCGGCTCTATCCGGTGGGACGGCTGGATCTGAATTCCGAGGGCCTGCTGCTGATGACCAACGACGGGAGCCTGGCCAACCGTCTGACACATCCCAGTCATCGGGTGGAAAAGGAGTACCAGGTCCGGGTCTCCGGCCCGGTGCAGCAGGCGCTGCCCCTGCTTCGCCGTCCCATGACGGTGGACGGAGACCGGTTTCAGGGGGCGAGGGTCTCTGCTCTGCGCACAGAAGGGGAGACGTCGCTGCTCTCTGTCACCATCACCCAGGGCAAAAACCGCCAGGTGCGCCGGATGTGTGCCGCTGCGGGGCTGACGGTCCATCGCCTGCGTCGGGTCAGGGAGGGAAATCTCCGGCTCGGGTCTTTGCCCTGCGGACACTGGCGGTGGCTGACCGGGGAGGAGCTGGACGCCCTCCGGCTGACATAGATCTTAAATTTGCAAGAAAGAAATGAAATCCTGCAAATTGCTCTTGCATTTTTCCGTCTCCTTCGGTATGATATGCATAGAATTCGGAAAAGGACAGTCAGAGAGGACGGGCAGCTCCGGCGGCGCCGGGATGCCTGATTTTCACTGTTCGCCTCTTTTGACCGTCTGTGTGCGGAATACACGATGAAGCCAGGGAAGGACGGGATCGTATGTCCGGCGACATTTTGACAAATATCCAGGAAAACATGAGCAGCTTCTCCAAGGGCCAAAAGCTGATCGCCAACTATATTCTCAATTATTATGATAAGGCGGCCTTTATGACCGCCAGCAAGCTGGGCAAGACGGTGAACGTCAGTGAGTCCACCGTGGTCCGTTTCGCCGCCGAGCTGGGCTATGACGGCTATCCCAGTATGCAAAAGGCGTTGCAGGAGATGATCCGGAACAAGCTGACCTCGGTGCAGCGGATCGAGGTCACCAATGACCGGATCGGAGATCAGGACGTGCTCTCCTCGGTGATGCAGTCCGATATGGACAAGATCCGCATCACCATGGAAGAACTCGACCGGGAGAGCTTTGCCAAGGCGGTAGACGCCATCTGCAACGCCCGGAATATCTACGTTCTGGGCGTCCGCTCCGCCAGCGTACTGGCCGATTTTCTGGCCTTCTATTTTCAGTATATCTTCGAGCGGGTCATCAACATCGATACGGTCTCCATCAGCGAGGTCTTTGAGCAGACCATCCACGTGGACGCCGACGATGTGTTTATCGGCCTGTCCTTCCCCCGGTATTCCAAGCGCACCATCACCGCCATGGAGTACGCCAGGAGCCGTGGGGCGCAGGTGGTGGCCATCACCGACAGCAAGGTGTCTCCCCTTGTTCCCCTGGCGGACTACGCCCTGATTGCCAAGAGCGACATGGCCTCCTTTGTGGATTCCCTGGTGGCCCCGCTGAGCCTGGTAGACGCCCTGATCGTGGCGGTCAGCAGGAAAAAGGACAAGGAGCTTCAGCAGACCCTGGGCAAGCTGGAGGAGATCTGGGCCAAGTACGAGGTCTATGACAAGCCCTCCGGCAACTGATGGGAGCGTTAATTTATTTGAACGAAAGAAATATTCTGGTCATCGGCGGCGGCCCTGCCGGTATGATGGCCGCACTGACCGCCGCCCGACAGGGCGGACAGGTCACTCTTTTGGACCGGAACCGAAAGCTGGGGCGCAAGCTCCGCATCACCGGGAAGGGCCGGTGCAACGTCACCAATGACTGCACTCCTGCGGAGGTGCTGCAAAATGTCCCGAGAAACAGTCGCTTCCTGTACAGCGCCTTGAGCCAGCTCGGCCCCTCTGACGTGAAGGCGTTCTTCGAGGAGCTGGGGGTTCCGCTGAAAACAGAGCGGGGCAACCGGGTCTTTCCCCAGTCTGACCGGGCGGACAATGTGGCCGACGCCCTGGTCCGGGCCATGGAGAAGGCGGGCGTCCGAATCCGCACCGGGCGGGCAACCGCCATTCTGACGGAAAACGGTGCCGTCGTCGGTGTCAAGCTGGAAAACGGGAGAAGGCTTCCCGCCGACCGGGTCATCCTCTGTACCGGCGGCCTGTCCTACCCGGACACCGGCTCCACCGGGGACGGCTACGCCATGGCAAAGGCCCTGGGGCACACCGTCGAGCCTGCCAAAGCCTCCCTGGTACCCCTGGCAGCGGAGGACTGTTGCCGCTCACTCCAGGGGCTGAGCCTGCGCAACATCGCCATTCAGGTGAAAAACCAGGACGGGAAGGTGTTGTACCGGGACTTTGGCGAGCTGCTGTTCACCCATTTCGGTCTGTCCGGTCCGGTGATCCTCAGCGCCAGCGCCCATATGCGGGATTTTGAACATACCAAGTATACCGTAGACATCGATTTAAAGCCCGCCCTGGACGACAAAACCCTGGACGCCCGGCTTCTCCGGGACTTCCAGCAAAACGCCAACCGGGATTTCCAGAACAGCCTGAACGCCCTGCTGCCGCAGAAGCTGATCCCGGAGGTGATCCGCCGTTCCGGTATCCCGCCGGAGACGAAGGTGCATGATTTGACCCGTGAGCAGCGTCACGCCCTGCTGCGGGTGCTGAAGCAGTTCAGCGTCGCCGTCACCGGTCCCCGGCCTGTCCGGGACGCCATCGTCACCTCCGGCGGAGTGCGTGTCTCTGAGGTCAATCCGTCCACCATGGCCTCCAGGCTGGTCCACGGGCTGTATCTCTGCGGGGAGCTGCTGGATGTGGACGGCTACACCGGCGGATTCAACCTCCAGATCGCCTGGTCCACCGGCTATACGGCGGGCTGCTGGTCGGTCTGGGACGAATGAGTTTGAAATCACATAAGGAGCGATTGCCTATGTCGTTTGTCAGTGTTGCCATCGACGGCCCTGCCGGAGCGGGAAAGAGTACCATCGCCCGGGCGGTCGCCGCCCAGCTGGGTTATCTCTATGTGGACACCGGGGCGATTTACCGCACAGTGGGACTTGCCGTCTGCCGACAGGATGTAGATCCCCACGACGCCCCCGCAGTGGTCCCTTTGCTGGATGGGCTTTCCGTTGCGCTCCGCGTCGAGCCGGACGGTATCCAGCATATGTACCTGAACGGGGAGGATGTCACCCGTCCCATTCGGGAGCCGGAAATTGCCATGTATGCCTCCGCCGTCTCCGCCCTGCCACAGGTCAGGGCCTTTCTGCTGGAAATGCAGCAATCGCTGGCCAGGACCCAGAACGTGGTCATGGACGGCCGGGACATCGGCACTGTCGTGCTGCCCGACGCCACGGTCAAGATTTTTCTCACCGCCTCTCCGGAGGTCCGGGCCAGGCGGCGCTGGAAGGAGCAGCAGGAGCGGGGCAACGGGGAGTCCTATGAGCAGGTGCTGCGGGAGGTGCTCCAGCGGGACGACCAGGATACCCACCGTGCCGTCGCCCCACTCCGGCAGGCGGAGGACGCCGTTCTGGTGGATACCTCAGACCTCAACCTGGAAGAGAGCATCTCCGCTATACTGGAGCTCGTAAAGGAGCGGGCATCTCATGAGTGAGGAACGGGAGAGGCAGGGGAAAAAGTTCCCCTACCGTACGGCAAAGCAGTGTAAGTCCTGGTACAATGCGGTCTATTGCATCCTTTTCGCTATCTACCGCTTCATCTATCATCTGCGTGTCATCGGCCGTGAGAATATTCCCGACGGGCCGGCGGTCATCTGTCCCCGGCACTGCACTCTGGCGGACCCGCCCATGGTTTGTTTCGGCCTGACCCGGAAGCATTTTCCACGGATCATGGCAAAGGAGGAGCTGTTGGAGACCCCTGTCCTGGGGTGGTTCCTCTACCGGATTGGCGTTTTCGGCGTCCGGCGGGGGAATAACGATATGTCCTCTATCAAAAACGGGCTTCGTAGCCTGAAGGAGGGAAGCAAGCTCATTATCTTCCCGGAGGGCACCCGTGTCCACGAGGGAGAGCACGTCCAGGCCCAGACGGGGGCGATCATGTTTGCGCTGAAAACCGGGGCGCCTCTTGTGCCGGTATACCTGACC
>JAJQHP010000174.1 GCA_021199695.1 Clostridiales bacterium | reverse complement strand
ACTACGGCGCTCCCCGCTGTTTTACAGAGGCAAAAATGGCGCAGGGCGGGATTTGACAGGCCTTATCGGGCCGACTCGATACGGCGGTAGCCGGTGGCCCGGTCCACCACGCTCTCCATGGGCTGGCCGTTCAGGTAGGCCGCCAGATTGCGCAGGGCGATGTTCACCACCCGGCGCAATGTCTCGGGGAGATTGTAGTTGCCGGAGACGTGAGGGGTGAGCAGCAGGTGGGGCGCGTCCCACAGGGGGTGCTCCACAGGCAGCGGCTCCGGGTCCACCACGTCCAGCACCGCGCCGCCGATCTGACCGGAGCGGAGGGCGTCGTTGAGGGCCTCCGTGTCCACGGCGGAGCCACGGCCCACGTTGATGAGAATGGCGGTGTTCTTCATCTTGTCCAGCTGCGCCGGGCCGATGATCTTCCGGGTCTGGGGGCTGTTAGGGAGAGACAGGGAGACAAAGTCCGCCAGAGGCAGCAGCTGATCCAGGGCGTCCATCTGGTAGAGGGCGGAGAGGTAGTCCGGCCGGTCGGTGACGTTCCGGCGGATGCCGATGACGGTGCTGCCCAGGGCGTGCATCCGCCGGGCAAAGGAGCCGCCGATGTCCCCCAGGCCCACCACCAGGGTGGTGGAGCCCTCGATGGAGGAGACCTGCCCCTCGTCGTGCCACAGGTGCTGTGCCTGGTTCCGCTGGTACTGGTCCAGACGCTTGATGAGGTGTAATACGCCCCCCAGCATACACTCGGAGATGGCCAGACCGTAGGCCCCGGAGGCGTTGGTCAGGAGAACTCCCTCCGGCAGCACCCCGGGGGCGGCGTAGTTATCGCTCCCGGCGAAGTTGAGCTGGAGCCATTTCAGGCAGTTTGCGTTCTTCAGCAGGGGAATGGGGACGTTTCCCAGGATGATCTCCGCCTGGGCGATCTCCTCTCCGGTGACGTCGGCTCCCGTGGTGTAGCGGACGGCGGCCTCCGGAGCGATGGCGGCCAGAGTCTGCCGCTGCTGAGCGTCCATAGGGATGGTGACAAGTATATTCATAGGTGTTCCTCCTTGGAAGGGCACAGGCCCTCGATGGTGACGTGTTTTTCCAGCATCTGTTGGGGCAGCTGCATCCGGTAGTAACGGTACAGCTCCCGGGCGCACAGGGCGTTCCGATCCTCCGGCAGGACGGGAGCCCAGAGGTGGATGAGATAGACCACCCCAAAGACGCAGTTGTCAAAGGGGCAGGGGACAAAGCCGGAGCGCTGATAGAACCGGAGACGGCGCTGCCGGAGGGCCAGCTCCTCTTCCGGCAGGCCGGGGAGAGGGGCCTCCGCCTCCACCAGAATACCCTGAGGATACCGGGCCTGGAGCAGCGCCAGGCAGGCAGTGCCCCAGCCGCGCCCCTTGTCCGGCACAGCCAGGTAGTCCAGCAGCACATAGCGGCAGCCCTCTCCCCGCAGGAGCAGGGCGTAGCCGTGGACAGTGCCGCCGTCCACCAGCTTCCACATATCGTAAATGCCCCGGCGGTACAGCTCCAGCAGCCGGTTCAGGGGCTTGAGCTCATTTTCCGGGAAGGTCTCCGCCAGAAAGGGAAAGCAGCCGGTCAGCTCCTCCGGGGTCAGGGGTTCCAGCTGTCCGTGGATTTGGGTCATAATATTCCTCCGTTCCTGGGCTATTGTCTCGCATTTACGGGGGATTGTCAAGAAAAAGGAACATGGGGCGGTCTTTCGGTATTACCGCTCTCACATTGCCCATGAAATCCCGCCTCCCGCCCTGCGGTTTTGTGACACACATGGATTGTCTTTTCGGATTTTCGTTGCTATAATAGAGCTTGCAATCACAAAATCTGCCCAAAGATAAGGAGCGCATCCGTGGAAGAAAAACGCCGCACCATTGGATTTATCTGTCCCAAATGCCGCCAGAGCGTGGCGGCGGACCGGAGCCTGTTCTCTCTGTCGGTAGGCCAGATGAAGCTGACCTGTCCTTGCAAGGAGTCGGAGCTGCTGGTGGACTACACCGGCACGGGCTATCAGTTCACCGTCCCCTGCGCCGCCTGCGGCGGAGAGCATCAGGTGACCATCACCGGGGAGCAGATGATGGGCAACCGGCTGCTGGGCTTCGCCTGTCCGGAGACGGGCATCGACTGCTGCTATATCGGGGAGGAAGGGGCCGTATTCGCCGCCCTTCCCCGGCTGGAGCAGGCCATGGACAAGCAGCAGCTCCGGAACAAGGACTCGGACTCGGCCTTTCTGGACGAGGCGGTTATGGAGGAGATGCTGGGCGAGCTGAAGGATATCGCCTCGGCGGGCCGCGTCTCCTGCACCTGCGGCTCGAAGCGGTGGTCGGTGGCCCTCCACTACTCCTCCATCGAGCTGCGCTGCGGCGACTGCGGCGGCGTGCTCCGCATCCCCGCCGCCACGGAGGACGATCTCACCGACCTGTGTGCCAGGGGCCGGCTGACCATCCGGGGCAGAAAATAGAGAACAGAGAACAGGAAACAAATCATCATTGCCACAGAGGACGGAAAGGAGCTGGAATTTATGGTCAACATGGACGCATCTGCCAAATTCCTGAAAGAGGGGCTCACCTTTGACGACGTGCTGCTCATCCCCGCAGAGAGCAGCATCCTTCCGGCGGACATCGATCTGCGGACGAATCTGACCCGTCAGATCAAGCTGAACATCCCCATCATGTCCGCCGCCATGGACACGGTGACTGAGTGCCGCATGGCCATCGCCCTGGCCCGTGAGGGCGGCATCGGCATCATTCACAAGAATATGTCCATCGGCGCCCAGGCGGAGCAGGTGGACACGGTGAAGCGGTCGGAAAACGGCGTCATCACCAACCCCTTCTGGCTGGCCCCCGGCCACACCCTGGCGGAGGCGGACGCCCTCATGGCCAAGTACCGCATCTCCGGCGTCCCCATCTGCGAGCGGTCCACCGGCAAACTGGTGGGCATCATCACCAACCGGGACATGAAGTTCGAGACTGACATGGACAAGCTCATCGACGAGGTGATGACCCGGGACAACCTGATCACCGCCAGAGAGGGTATCAGCCTCCAGGAGGCCAAGGAGATTCTCCGGAAGCACAAGGTGGAGAAGCTGCCCATTGTGGACGACCAGTTCCGGCTCAAGGGCCTGATCACCATTAAGGACATTGAGAAGGCTGTCACCTATCCCAACGCCGCCCGTGACTCCAAGGGCCGTCTGCTGGTGGGCGCCGCCATCGGGGCCACCGCCGACGTGCTGGACCGGGTGGCCGCCCTGGTGGAGGCCGGGGTGGACGTGCTCTGCCTGGACTCCGCCCACGGCCACAGCCGGAACATCCTCCGGGCGGTGGAGCGCATCAAGGCAGTCTATCCCGACGTGCAGCTCATCGCGGGCAACGTGGCCACCGCCGCAGGCACCGAGGCCCTCATCAAGGCGGGCGCGGACTGCGTCAAGGTGGGCATCGGCCCCGGCTCCATCTGCACCACCCGCGTGGTGGCCGGTATCGGCGTGCCTCAGATCACCGCCGTCTATGACGCCGCCTGCGTCGCCGCCAAGTACGGCATCCCCATTATCGCAGACGGCGGCATCCAGTACTCCGGCGACATCGCCAAGGCCATCGCCGCTGGCGGCAACGTGGTCATGCTGGGCTCTATCCTGGCCGGCTGCGAGGAGTCTCCCGGGGCCACGGAAATTTATCAGGGCCGTCAGTTCAAGGTCTATCGCGGCATGGGCTCCCTGGCCGCCATGGCCCAGGGCTCCAAGGACCGGTATTTCCAGGAGAACAACAAGAAGCTGGTCCCCGAGGGCGTGGAGGGCCGGGTCCCCTACAAGGGGAGCCTGTCCGACACCATGTACCAGCTCATGGGCGGCCTCCGCTCCGGCATGGGCTACTGCGGCTGCCCCACCATCCCGGACCTCCAGGAGAAGGGCCAGTTCGTCCGCATCACCTCCGCCGGTCTCCGGGAGAGCCACCCCCACGACATCTATATCACCAAGGAAGCCCCCAACTACACCGTCAACACCGCCAACAAATAAGACAGCGCGCATCATCGTCCGCCGGGGACCCTCCGTTCCCGGCGGACGATAAAATTTCCACAGAATTTGATTGACTTTACCGAAAATTTCCGGTATGATATGGACGTGGAGTGGGAAGGTCTTTTCCCAATACCTTTTTCATTGGTATTTTGGGGCTTCGCCCCGGAATATATATCATCCCCATGGCGTCGGCCACTCCACGATATGGTCGGCGTACATTCAAAGAGGAGGTCAATCATCCCCGCAAGGCTCGCGGTGCGGCAGTGTGGAGACCTGTCGTAATGGCACTGTGATAAAGCACACAGCGCTGAGGCAGAAGCTGCGGATGCTCTTCTGTCAGAGTCGGAAGCAATGGCAACTGTAAAACTGAAGAACCTGAAGAAAATCTATGACAACAAGGTTACCGCCGTCCATGACGTCAACCTGGAGATCGCTGATAAGGAGTTTATCGTCCTGGTCGGCCCCTCCGGCTGCGGTAAGTCCACCACCCTTCGTATGGTCGCCGGTCTGGAGGAGATCTCCGAGGGCGAGCTGTACATCGACGACCGCCTGGTCAACGACGTGGCCCCCAAGGACCGCGACATCGCCATGGTCTTCCAGAGCTACGCTCTGTATCCCCACATGACGGTG
>JAJQHP010000030.1 GCA_021199695.1 Clostridiales bacterium | reverse complement strand
AAACCACACCTGGGGGAAGCTCCGCATCGCCGACACCCTGGACGACAACCCCTGCCTGCTCCGGCCCGCCAACTTCGCCCCCCGCTCCCCCGGCCGGGGCTGGCACGTCTACGACGGGCCGAAGGGGCTGCGCATCGGGGTAATCAACCTGATCGGCCGGGTCTCCATGGACCCCAATGTGGAAAGCCCCTTCACCACGGCGGACGCCGTCTTAAAGCAGATGGAGGCGGACGTAGTCCTGGTGGACTTCCACGCCGAGGCCACCAGCGAGAAGCTGGCCATGGGCTGGTATCTGGACGGGCGGGTCTCCGCCCTATGGGGCACCCACACCCACGTTCCCACGGCGGACGGGCAGGTGCTCCCCGGGGGCACCGGGTATATCACCGACCTGGGCATGACCGGCCCCGCCCTTTCGGTGCTGGGCGTCAAACCGGAGCAGTCCATCAACAAGTTTCTCGGGGGCCTACCCCAGAAGTACGAGGCGGCAGATGGCCCCAGCAAGCTGGAGGCGGCGGTGTTCACCCTGGATACCGTCAGCGGGAAATGTGTCGGCGTTAAGCAGCTCCGGCTGGACGGCAGCCGCCACAGGTGAGGAGACAGACAGCATGGCAGACGAAGAAAAGCAGACGCTCCCCGGCGATGGGCCGGAGGCGAAAAAGGCCACCTGGCAGCAGGATGTCTACAGCGAGCTGAAAATCCTGACCGTGGTGCTGGCGGTGGTCATCATCCTCTTTCACTTTATGACCCAGCTCATCGTGGTGGTGGGCAGCTCCATGTACCCCACCCTCCACGACGGCGATCTGCTCCTGGCCTGGCGGCTGAACTATGAGCCACAGGCGGGTGACGTGGTCATCATCCACAAGGAGACGGAGGCCATCCAGGAGACCATCGTCAAGCGCATCATCGCCACAGGGGGCCAGACGGTGGAGATCGACTACGCCGAAAACAAGGTCTATGTGGACGGCGTGCTGCTGGTGGAGAACTATCTCAACCAGGAGGACGAGGACATCATGGAGGAGAAAGGAGACGTGACCACCGTCGTCGTCCCGGAGGGCTCCGTCTTTGTCATGGGCGACAACCGGAACCACTCCACCGACAGCCGTTTCACCCAGGCTCTGGGCCTGGTGGACGAGGGCTATATCGTGGGCAAGGCGGTCTTCGTCTTTTTCCCCTTCCAGCACGCCCAGTGGCTGGGGACGTGACCCATACAGCTGATGCGAAATGCACCGCCTCAACCGGGGCGGTGCATCTATTCTTCCGTGGCGGCCTGTGTTTTCTCATAAATGCCGGTTTTCTGCCTTGTCGCCGGGCAATTCATCGTGTATAATAAAGATATCGGGCTGACCGGATATGGAATCATATGCGGATGTATCCGGACACAATACAGAGAGAAGCACGTACAGGAGGGGAACGAAGATGGGATTGTCAGAGAATTCACTGAAACAGATGATGGACGCGGCCAACAGAGCGGGCTGGAAGATGAAGCCGGTGGGCGAGGTCAAGGAAAGTGTCATAAAAAAAACGCCCGTCCACTACAAGGCGGCGAGAGAGGGCATATACGCTTTTTACGACAAGTCCGCTTCCAGGAAGAACCAGAACGCGTATGTGCTGAGCCCTGCGAGCCTGTTCAACCGCGGCTTTTACATCTATAACGGCTATGGCAGCATGAACGACGGATACATCCCCCTGGAGGGGATCCTCGAGGTGAGAATAGTACCGGCTCAGGAGGTAAATGTACGTGACAAAACCGGGACGTTTTGCGTTGTTGCATACAGCAAGGGCGGCGATGTCACTGTGTCCGTGCCGGAAGAAAAGGACATCCCGGGCCTGAAGGCGCTTTTGTATACCGCTGCTGCCATCAGCGCTGAAGAGGACGAGACGGCGGAATATCTTCCCAAGATCTATTATACTGCCAGGGCTATGGCCGCCGGGAAGAACCCGGATGCGTCCCTCTCCGTGAAGGAGCAGTACCAGACCGGTATGGCGGCGTATACCAACAGGGAATACGGAAAGGCGGCCTATTATTTTGAGCTGGCCGCCAACCGCGGCTCCGCGGACGGACAGTTCTGGCTGGGCAACTGCTACCGGTACGGCCTGGGCGTAGACAAGGTTGCGTCACAGGCTATCTCCCTGTATGAGAAGGCCGCCAGGCAGGGACATTCGGCGGCCCAGTGCTGGTATGGCGCCACCTTCTGCGAGCAGTGGATATATCCGGAGTTTCATGACATATTTATCCCGGAAAAAGCAAAATGCGATAACAAAATTGCCATCCGGTGGTGGAAGAAGTCCGCGGATCAGGGAAATACGCAGGCCATGTTTTTCCTGGGCAGAGTGTACGAATATGACAGCGAGCACATCTCCGCAGACAAAAAGCTGGCGGCCGACTGGTACGCAAAGGCCGCCCGGCTGGGCCATGAAAAGGCGGCGGAGAATCTGGATTTTCTGAAGGGCCTGACCGACTTCGACGATTTCGAACGGGCCGCCAAGCGGGGCGACCCGCAGGCCCAGTATGACCTCGGCGTCTGCTACGACCTGGGCAGAGGGGTGAAGGAGAACGGGAAAAAGGCGGAGGCCTGGCTCAAAAAGGCGTCCAGCTGTGGCTGTGCAAAGGCGGAACCGTATCTAAAGGCGATCCAAGCCTTTGAGGAGGGGAAGCATTATGCTAACGGCGGGCGTCCCATGAACGCCGCGAAGTGCTTTTTCGAAGCTGCCGAGGCAGGTCATGCAAAGGCGCAGTATTATCTGGGAGAGATGTCCCTCAGTCCCACTTCCCCGCAGCTCGCTGTCCACTGGTATGAACAGGCTGCCAGGCAGGGGTACGCGGAAGCGCAGTACCGTTTGGGACAATGCTACTACGAGGGCTTTGGGGTGGAAAAGGACGCGGCGCAGAGCGAGTATTGGTTCCGGAAGGCCGCAAACCTGGGCCATGCAAAGGCCCAGGTCCGTTTTGGGCGCTGCTGTGAGGACAAAATAGGTCATGTGCGTCCCGGCCGTGAGATAGCGATGCACTGGTATAAAAAGGCGGCACAGGAGGGCGATCATGACGCAGAGTATGCCCTGGGAATGTGCTACGCGCAAGATGGTAAATACCGCTCGGGAGACTCCTACAAACAGGCGATTTACTGGCTGAAACGCGCCGCAGAGTCTGGAAATGTAACTGCCCAATACAACGTGGGCATCCTGTACTACAACGGCGACGCAATCAAAGGCCCGGATTATTTCAAAGCAAGAGACTGGATGGAGAAGGCGGCCAATAACGGGATGGAGGAGGCCAAGGTTTTTCTAAAGAATAACTCCTTCCGGCCTTAACGGGCAGACCGTCTGACCGTCAAAGCAGCGCCAACAGAAACGCAAACAGCCCGGCCCCGGGGGAAGGTTCTCCCAGGGGCCGGGCGCTCCCATGCCTTGCCTCAGGAGGCTTCCCGCCGGGTTTGCCGCACCTCAGGGTGCTTTCTGCGATGCCGACAGGCCCGAAAAGCAAAAAAAGACTATTGACAACCGGCCCGACCTCCCGTATAATAGGAAAGCACAAAGAAGCAGGAACGGTATCCCGTCCTCACCTGCCGCCTCCGGCGTCTGGTCAACAGTGGTTCTCTCCCGGCGAGCGCGGGGAGCGTCTCCATGCGGATACCGTTTCGGTATTCGCTCTTATTATTTTCTGGAGGTGTGTTCGTATTAGCAGCATGACGCATCAGATCAACGAAGAGATTCGTGACAGGGAGGTACGTGTGATCTCCTCCACCGGTGAACAGCTGGGCATTATGTCCGCCAGGTCCGCCCTGGAGATCGCCGCCCGGCAGGAGCTGGATCTGGTCAAAATTTCCCCGAAGGCTGTTCCTCCGGTCTGCAAGATCATGGACTACGGCCGCTACCGCTTTGAGCAGTCCAAGCGGGAGAAGGAGATGCGCAAGAACCAGCATATCGTGGAGATCAAAGAGGTTCGGATGTCTCCCAGCATTGACAGCGGCGACTTCAATGTCAAGCTCCGCAGCGCAAAGAAATTCCTGGCGGAGGGCGACCGTGTCAAGGTGGCCGTCCGGTTCCGTGGCCGCGAGATGGCCCACACGGAGATCGGAGCCGATCTGCTCAAGCGTTTTGCCGCAGAATGCAGCGATGTGGCCAATTTGGACAAGAAGCCCAACATGGAGGGGCGGCACATGATCATGTTCCTCTCCCCCAAGACGGCCAAGGAGCTGAACACCGCGGCAAAGAAGGCCGCAGCTCAGGAAAAATCAGCGGAGAAGTAATTTTCGGCGGCTCGTCCGCCTGACGAAAGGAGCAATTCATCATGCCTAAGATGAAAACCCACAGCGGTGCCAAGAAGCGCTTTTCTCTCACCAAGAACGGCAAGGTCAAGCGTGCGCACGCTTTCAAGTCCCACCTGCTCAACGGCCACGGGAAGACCACCAAGCGGAAGAGAGGCCTCCGGAAGGGCGGCTATGCGGACGTCACCAACGCCGCCACCATCCGCGAGATGATTCCTTACAAGTGAGATAGAGGAGGGAACTGAATTATGGCAAGAGTTAAGCGCGCGATGATGACGCGGAAAAGACGTAACCGCACCCTGAAGCTGGCCAAGGGCTACTGGGGCGCTAAGAGCAAGCATTTTAAGATGGCCAAGCAGGCCGTCATGAAGTCCGGCAACTATGCCTACACCGGCCGCCGCCTGAAGAAGCGTGAT
>JAJQHP010000158.1 GCA_021199695.1 Clostridiales bacterium | reverse complement strand
GGTATCCTGGGGGGTGATAGACAGCACATCCTGCTCTGCGATGGTGTACTCGTCATAGGAGGCGGTCTCCTCCTCGGTGGTCCCGGCGACACTGTCGGCGGACACGGAGCCAGAGACCGACCCGGAGCTAAACCCAGAGACAGAGCCGGAGCTAAACCCGGAGGCGGAGCCGGTCATGCCGCTCATGCCTGCCTGGGTGGTCTGATCTCCCGTCTGCGCGGTCTGGTCGTCCGTCTGGGCAGTCTGATCTCCGGTCTGGGCGGTTTGGTCGTCCGTCGTCTCGGCTGCGGCAGTGCGGAGAATCTCCACCAGCTCATAGTCGCCGTCCTCGCTGTACTGGGCCGTGAGCGCAAAGGCCAGGGTATCGCCGGATTGGAGCACAGAGGCGGTGGAGCCGCTCCAGGCGGAGTTGGAATAGGTGAACACGATCTGTGCCGTGGTATCATACCGATACACGTAATACTCCCACTGGGCGCTCTCATCGCTCTCCAGCTTCTCCAATGTCCCGGTCAGATCGGTATAGCTGCTCAGCGAAACCGGGCTGGTGTACACCTTGAGCACAGCGGAGGACTTTCCAACGCTGGACACGGTGGCGATGTAGTACACATAGGAGCTGTCCTTATCTATGATGTAGGGAGTGCTCCTTTTCTCCTCGTTTACTCTGTCACCGTTGTACTTATCTGTGTCGGTCTTCGTATCTGTGTACGTATCTGTCTCCGTATCTGTATCCGTGTCCGTATCCGTGTCCGTATCTGTGTCCGTGTCCGTATCTGTGTCCGTGCCTGTATCTGTATCCGTACCCGTATCCGTGTCGTCATCGCCATCGTCCACCGTGGCGGTCAGGAAGTTGAGCACCGCCCCTACAAGGGAGCTGTCAGAAGAGAGCTGGTCTGTGCTGCTCTCCTCCTCATCGGCGGTGTCATCGGCTTTGACGATCTCCGCGTCATCCGGGATGCCGGAGACCACGCCGTCCGCCTCCGCGTAGATACAGCCGTCCTCATAGAGTCGGAACAGGTCGGCCATCTGCTCGTCCAGCTCGTACCGCCGGGCCAGGAGGGTCTGATAGGTCTGGCTCTCCCCGGTGTCGGTGAGGGTGAACAGGGTGTCTCCGATCTCCACCTCGTCGTCCAGGTCCACGTCCACGCTGTCCACGGTGCCGTAATAACCCGTCACCTTCAGCTCGCTGTGGATGTAGAGCGTTCCGGAGCCGATGTCGTTGCCGTCCTCGTCTGTGACCGTCACCGTGTCGCCGTAGACCGCCTCCTCATCGGAGACGGTGACGGTGGCGGTGCCGTCGCTGATGCTGACCTGGGCCACCCGGCCCGTCTCGCTCTCCCCATCGGAGAAGGTGACGGTGACGGAATCGCCCACGCTCAGTCCGGAGCTGTCGGAGAGATCCACTGCCATGTAGCCGTCCAGAGACAGGAGCATCAGCGCCCCGTCCTCATAGATCACGTCGGCGACCTCGTCCCCTTCTTCGGCGTAAATCAGCTTCACCCGGGCGTCCACCGTGGCCTCGATGGTGTCCTCGGCATCCTCCTCGGCGGCCTCCTCCAAATCCTCGTCCAGCTCGTCGATCACGGTCTGCAGCTCAATAATGGCCGCGGCCACAGAAGTGGTATTCACCGTGGCAATCACATCGCCCTGTGAGACGGCGTCCCCGTTCTCCACATAGTAGGCCTCGATCTCCACCACGTCCGGGATGGAGACGGTCACGGTGTCCTCCTCGGTCAGGGTGCCTGTGCCGGAGAGATAGGTGGTGATGGTCCCCTCCTCTGCCGTGCCGGAAAGAATCTCCGTCTCCACCGTGACAGAGGATGCGCTACTGCTGCTGCTCGTGGTAGGAAGCATATAGATGACCAGCGCCAGAGCCAAAATCAGGCAGACAGGGGCGATCCAGTCCATGGGACCCCGCTCCCGGCGGACGGCGAAATCGTCCTCCTCCGGCTCCTCCACCGTCTCGCCTGCGGCCAGGGCCTCGGCATCCAGCTTCCGGTTGATGCGGACCCGCCGCACCAGCAGAAGGATGCACACCGCATCTCCCAGGATACACACGATGAGGATGGGCAGCCAGTAGCTGCGGATGACGGTCAGGGGGGTCTGGGCAGTCGTCATGCCGGGCATCTCCGTCATATCCATCTCAGAGGCGTCAAAGCCGCCGGAAAATCTGCCGCTCTCCGTGTCCTCCGCGTCCGCTGTATCTGTCGTCCCGTCACCGGCGGCAAAGTCCTCCGAGCCATCAAATGCCGGGAAGTCCTCCCCCGAAGCGTCCTGGTCGGTCTCTCCGTCTGTAAATCCGCCCCGGCCGCCCTGGCCTCTACCGGAGAATGCAGAGCTTTCGCTGTCGGCAGACTCGGCGCTCTCGCCGGTCGCTGCATCGGCGGTCTCGCCGTCTGTCGCCCCGGCACTGTCGCTGTCGGACGTTTCCGTGCTGTCGGCATCGGCGTCCATTGTCTCCATGCCGTCCATATCCGGCATGGTCATCTCTCCCATGGCTCCGGCGGTGAAGCCGGAGGTGTCCGGGGTCAGAGCGTAGTTGGCCAGGTCGGCCGCCATCACCAGGGTGAACAGGACGATGAGGACGATGTACAACGTCCCCTTTTTCCGTTTCACCGGCTTTTTCGGTTCAACAGATTTTGTTTCAACTGCTGTGGTTTCCTGATTCATTCTGTCCGCACCTCCTTAACCGCCGTAGTGCAGCGCTTCGATGGGCGGCAGCTTGGCCGCCTTGTTGGCCGGGTACAGCCCGAACACCACGCCGATAAAGAAGCAGAAGGCAATGGCGATGGCCACCACGTTCCAGGACATGGTAAAGGTCAGGCTCAGGCTGGACACCACCGTGCTCACCACCTGCAAAATGGTCCAGGAGAGGAACACGCCGATGGCACAGCCGATCATGCACAGCACCACCGACTCCAGCAGGAACTGCTGCAGGATGACCCGGCGGCTGGCACCGATGGCCTTACGGATGCCGATCTCCCGTGTGCGCTCCGTCACCGTCACCAGCATGATGTTCATAATGCCGATGCCGCCGACGATGAGGGAGATGGCCGCGATGCCGCCCAGCAGGACGGACAGGATGGAGGTGATGCTGCTCATGGCGTCCTCCAGCACATCCTGAGAGGAGACGGTGAAAGCGTCCTCGTCCTCCTCAAACCGTTCCATCAGCAGCAGGGTCATAGCCGTCTCCGCCGTGTCCATGTCCGAGTCCTCTTCTGCGCTGACGTAGAAGCTGGTGATCTCCGAGGAGACGGTGGAGGACAGACGCATCAGCGTGGTATAGGGAATGTAGGCCACCATGGAGTCACTGGTGAACAGGGAGGTCAGGGAATCGTCGTCGTCCTCCAGCACCCCCACCACGGTAAACTTCATGCCGTCCAGGGAGATCTCCGCCCCCAGGCAGTCGGTATAGCCGATCAGGTCCGTGGCCATGGCCTCGTTGATGATGCAGATATTGGTGTGGTTGTCCACGTCAGAGGACTTGACGAACCGGCCCAAAAGCAGGGTCAGGGCGTTGATGGACTGATAGGCAGGGGTGGTGCCGTACACCGTCACGGTGGTGCTGGTGGAGCCGTACTTTCCCGTGGCGCTGGTGGTGCCCACCGGGGCGATCTCCCCGATGCCGTCCTCGTCCATCCACTCGTCCAGGGTGTCCAGGGTGACGGGACTGCCCTTGTCGTCCGAGACCGTGACGGTCAGCAGATCGGTCCCCAGGCTGGAGATGGTGTCCGTCACCGTCCCGGTGGCCCCGTTGACCAGACTGACCAGCACCACCAGGGCCATAACGCCGATGATAATGCCCAGCATGGTCAGAAAGGCCCGGAACTTGTTTCCGGCAATGGATTTCATTGCCATTCTAAAAGACTGTATCACAGGCTCACCTCCGACAGCTTTCCGTCCAGGATGTGTACCACCCTGGAGGCCTGGCGGGCAATCTCATCGTCATGGGTGATGAGGACGATGGTGTTTCCCTGGTCGTGGAGCTCGTGGAAGATATCCATGATCTCGTTGGTGGTGGTGGAGTCCAGGTTGCCCGTGGGCTCGTCCGCCAAAATCAGGGAGGGCCGGGTCACGATGGCCCGGGCGATGGCCACCCGCTGCTGCTGACCGCCGGAGAGCTCCGTGGGCAGATGCTTGGCCCGCTTGCCCAGGTTCACCCGCTCCAGAGCCTGGGCCACCCGCTCCCGCCGCTCGGCCTTGGGCACCTTCTGATAGATGAGAGGCAGCTCCACATTTTCCTCGGCGGTGAGCTTGCTGATCAGGTTAAAGTTCTGAAAGACGAAGCCGATCTTTTGGTTGCGGATCTTAGCCAGCTCGTCCTCGGTATAGTCCTCGATGGGGATGCCGTCGAGCATATAGGTGCCGGAGTCCGCCATATCCAGGCAGCCGATGATGTTCATCAGGGTGGACTTGCCGGAGCCGGAGGGGCCGATGATGCTGACGAACTCCCCGGGGTAGATGTGGACGCAGGCCTTGTTCAGTGCGTACACCTTCTCGCTGCCGATCTGGTAGACCCGGGTCACATTGTTGATGTCGATCATGTCAGCCGCCCCCTCAGTTGCCGGGCATGGACATACCGCCGCCCATGTCGCCGCCGGAGCTCATGCCGCCGCCCATGCTGCCGGAGCTCATGTCGCCGGAATCCATGCCGCTGAAGTCGGAGCTGCCGCCTCTGCCGCCGCC
>JAJQHP010000265.1 GCA_021199695.1 Clostridiales bacterium | reverse complement strand
GATATAAAGGGCGACTGCCGCCTGTGAAATAATTTTTGCAGGGATATGCCGGGTCCGGTGAAAAAAGTCCAATTTACAAATTGAACCTCATCCGGACGATATATCCGGTCTTTGCCTGCGACTTACAGAAATTTGAAGAAAATTATATTTTGTTTAAAAAATGACTTGACATATGGCGGAGATTTTTGTACAATCTTCACAGATGGGAGCACAGTCCTGTCTTGTGCATTTGCACTATTTGCAATTCTAATTTAAAAATGGAGGCAAAAACATGAAAAAGATTCTTGCACTTTTACTTGCAATGGTCATGGTCTTTGGCCTTGCTGCCTGCAGCAGCAGCACGGACAGCTCCGATGCCGCAGATGACACCGAGGCTGAGGCCGTCGAGACTGAAGCTGAAGTCGAGACCGAGACCGAGGCAGAGGCTGACGAGGCCGACGGCGAGGTGGCCGACTCCATCACCCTGTGGACCTATCCCATCGGCAACTGGGGCGATGAGGCCACTGTTAACGAGCTGACCGCCGCCTTCACCGAGGCGACCGGCATCTCCGTCACTGTGGAATATCTGGACTACACCAACGGCGATGAGAAGGTCAACACCGCTCTTGCCGCCGGCGAAGGCCCCGACCTGATCATGGAAGGCCCCGAGCGTCTGGTCGCCGACTGGGGCGCCAGCGGCTACATGGTGGACATTTCCGACCTGCTGGACGACACCGATATCGAGGAGATCAACTCCGCCGCGCTGGATGCCTGCTACAGCTCCGACGGCGCTCTTTATGAGTATCCTCTGGTCATGACCGCGCACTGCATGGCCATCAACAAGACGGTCTTCGAGGCTGCCGGCGCAATGCAGTATCTGGATGAGGAGTCCCACACCTGGAACTCCACAGAGGACTTCCTGGCGGCTGTTCAGGCTGTCTATGAGTACACCGGTGCCGCTGTGGGCGCTGTCTACTGCGGCGGCCAGGGCGGTGACCAGGGCACCCGCGCCCTTATCAACAACATGTACGGCGGCACCTTCGCCAACGAGGATCACACCGCCTATACCTGGGACTCCGAGGAGAATGCCGCCGCTCTTGAAGCTTTGGTGGCGGCTGACGGCATCGAGTTCGACGCATCTATCGTCGGCGGCGATGAGATCGCCGAGTTCTATCAGGGCACTCTGAATATGGCCTTCTGCTGGAACATCGCCCAGCAGCTGGACCCCAACAGCGCCGGCACCGGCTCCGGCCTGACCCTGAGCGGCGACGAGATCCTGTTCATGGCCTTCCCCACCGAGGACGGCTCTGATCCCGAGCTGTGCGGCGGCATCTGGGGCTTCGGCATCTTCGACAACGGCGACGACGCCAAGATCGCTGCTGCCAAGCTGTTCATCCAGTATATGTGCGACTCCGAGGCCACTGCTGACGCCGTGACCGCTGCCAACTACTTCGCCGTCCGTGACACCGTGGTCGATGGCACCGTGGATATCTCCGATATCTGGGCCGACAACGAGATCATGAACGAGTACAACATTCTGATGCAGTACCTGGGCGACTACTATCAGGTCACCACCAACTGGACCGCTGCCCGCTATCAGTGGTGGAATATGCTCCAGGTCATCGGCACCGGCGGCGACGTGGCCGAGGCCGTAGAGACCTACGCCACCAACGCAGACAACGGTATCTCCGAGTAATCTGCGCCTGTAGGCAAAGCGAAACCGTCTATAACTGTCTGATGGGTCGCGCACCCCATCCCCGCAATGCGCGGGGGTGGGGTGTTTTTACACAGACGGGGGAATACAGGGCCGGTTTGAGCCCCCGTTTTCCCTGAAATCGTTTCTTTAAGAGAGGGGCGTTTTCCTTGGCAAGAAGCAAAAACCAGCCGACCACAAGTCGGGCGCTGGTGCGCAGAGAGACGATCTCCGGGTATCTCTTTATGCTGCCCAGCCTGATCTTCTTCGTCGGCTTCGTGATCATTCCAATGATCCTGTGCATCTACACCTCCTTCTTTGACGCAAACCTGACCGCCAACGGCGAGGATGTCTTTGTCGGCTTTGCCAACTATGTGGAGCTGTTCAACGACGACATTTTCCGCAAGGCTCTGGTGAACACCTTCATCATCGTGGTGGTCAGCGTCCCGGTGACCTGCGTGTTCTCCCTGTGGGTCTCTTCGGTGATCTACAAACTGAGAGGTCCTTTGCTCTCCCTCTTCCGCTGCATCTTCTATCTGCCGGTGGTCACCGGCTCCGTGGCCGTCACTGTGGTGTGGAAGTGGATCTACAGCTACCGGACCGGCGTACTCAACGACGTGCTGACCAACCTGGGCATTATTGACGGCAACGTGAACTGGCTGGGCGATCCCAGCACCGCCCTGGCCTGCATCATCGTCATCCTGCTGACCACCTCTGTGGGCCAGCCCATCGTCCTCTACGTGTCCGCCCTGGGCAATGTAGACGTCTCCCTGACCGAGGCCGCCCAGGTGGACGGAGCCACCGACCTCCAGGTGTTCTGGAAGATCAAGTGGCCCCAGATGATGCCCACCACCCTGTACATCCTGGTCATCACCACCATCAACAGCTTCCAGTGCTTCGCCCTGATCCAGCTTTTGACCTCCGGCGGACCCACCCACGCCACGGACACGGTGATGTACTACATCTACTATTCCGCGTTCAAGCTCTACCGCCTGGGCTACGGCAACGCCATGGGCGTGATCCTCGCCATCTTCATCGCCCTGCTGTCTGCTCTGCAGTTCAAGCTGGCCGAGGAAAAGTAAGGGGGTGTCGGTATGAATTCAAGTGTGAAAAGTAAGCATCCCAGCGCATACAGAATCGTCTCCCTGATCGTGCTGATCATCTTTGCAATCCTGTTCCTGTTCCCCCTGTACTGGATCATTACGGGCGCATTCAAGCCCACCACCGACATTTACGCCACCGATACGGTCTGGTGGCCCACCGAATGGGTGACGACCAACTTTGAAAAGCTGTTCTCCTCCCGGACGGCGCCCCTGTTTACCTTTGGCGACATTGAGGGCCCGACGGTCCCCGCCGCCATCCGCTGGCTGGTCAACAGCGTGTTCATGTCCGTCCTGGCCATGCTCCTGACCTGCGTGACCGCAGCCATGGCGGGCTATGCCATCGCCAAGAAGCGGTTCATCGGCCGGGGAGCTGTGTTCACCCTGATCGTGTGCGCCATGGCCCTGCCCAAGCAGGTCATCCTCATCCCCCTCATCCGTGAGATCTCCGCCATGGGGCTGTACAACAGCCTGTGGGCCGTTATCCTGCCCACCGTGGGCTGGCCCTTCGGCGTGTTCCTGATGAAGCAGTTCTGCGAGGGGGTCCCCGGCGAGATGCTGGAGGCCGCCCGCATCGACGGAGCAGGGGAGGCCCAGACCTTCGTGCAGATCGTGGTGCCCCTCATCAAGCCGGGCATCGGCGCACTGGCCATTTTCACCTTCATCAACAGCTGGAACGACTACTTCACCCAGCTCATCATGCTGACCAGCAGCGCAAACTACACCATCTCCGTCGGTATCGCCACTCTCCAGGGTGAGAGCTCCACCGACTTTGGCATCCTCATGGCCGGCGCTGCCCTGGCTTCCGTGCCCATTATCACCGTGTTCCTGATTTTCCAGAAGTATTTCACTCAGGGCATTACCATGGGAGCCGTCAAGGGCTGATACCTGCGACCTCTCCCGCCGTGGCCCTCCCGTAACAACAATGCCGGTGGGGGAGGTGCTGTGCCGCACCTCCCCTATCGGCCTGTCCCATCCAACGACCAGAACAGGAAAAGGAGACTGAACATGAAGAACATCACCAGATACCAGGGAATCATTCCCGCTTTCTATGCCTGCTACGACAAAAACGGGGATATCTCCCCCGCCGCTGTCCGGGCGCTGACCCGTCACCTGACGGCAAAGGGAGTCAAGGGCGTCTATGTGGGCGGTTCTTCCGGCGAGTGTATCTATCAATCCGTAGCCGAGCGCAAGCTGGTGCTGGAAAACGTCATGGAGGCCGCCGAGGGCAAGCTGACGGTGATCGCCCACATTGCCTGCAACAACACCCGGGACTCCGTGGAGCTGGCCCGTCACGCCGAGAGCCTGGGCGTGGACGCCATCGCCGCCATCCCTCCCATCTATTTCCACCTGCCCGACTACGCCATTGCGAAATACTGGAACGACATGAGCGCGGCCGCTCCCAACACGGACTTTGTCATCTACAACATCCCTCAGCTGGCGGGCGTATCCCTGACCATGCCCCTGTTCCGGGAGATGCTGAAAAATCCGAATGTGACCGCTGTCAAGAATTCCTCCATGCCCGTCCAGGATATCCAGATGTTCAAGGACGAGGGCACCCGCAACGGACGGCCCTTCGTGGTGTTCAACGGCCCGGATGAGCAGCTGGTCTCCGGCCTGGCCATGGGGGCCGACGGCGGCATCGGCGGCACCTACGGCTATATGCCGGAGCTGTACCTGAAGCTCTTCGATCTGGTGAAGGCCGGGGACCTGGCCAGCGCCAGAGCCCTGCAATATGACGTGGACAACATTATCTACGCCACCTGCGCCACAAAGGGCAATATGTACGCCGTCATCAAGGAGATCATGCGCCGCCGGGAGGGCATCGACCTGGGCGGCGTGCGGGAGCCGCTGTATAACCTGGTGCCGGAGGATGAGCCGCAGGTTGCGCTCTGCGTGCGCATGGTGGATGCCGCCATGAAGAGGTGGGTCGGCTGAGCTGCCCAA
>JAJQHP010000182.1 GCA_021199695.1 Clostridiales bacterium | reverse complement strand
CTGAGGGAGAGCAGTAGGCACTATCGAATCGCTGAAAGCTTACGGCGAATTCGTATTAACTCTCCGGCGAATTCGCAGAAATTTCCCTCACCCGCCGATCGCCTCGCAGATGAGCCGTCCCATCTCCTTTGTCCCCACCAGCTTGTCCGCCGCTCCGGCGATGTCGGCGGTGTGCCAGCCCTGGGCCAGGACCGCGTCCACCGCCGTCTCCACGGCGTCCGCCTCCTGAGCGAGCCCGAAGGAGTAACGGAACATCATGGCTACGGACAGGATAGTGGCGATGGGGTCGGCCTTGTCCTGACCGGCAATATCCGGGGCGGAGCCGTGGATGGGCTCGTACAGGCCGGGGGCGGTGTCCCCGATGGAGGCGGAGGGCAGCAGGCCGATGGAGCCGGTGACCATGGAGGCCTCGTCGGAGAGGATGTCCCCGAACATATTCTCCGTGACCACCACGTCGAACTGGCCGGGGTTGCGGACGATCTGCATGGCGCAGTTGTCCACCAGCATATCCTCGTAGGTCACCTCCGGGTACTCCTTCGCCAGACGGTGCATGGTGGCCCGCCACAGGCGGCTGGTCTCCAGGACGTTGGCCTTGTCCACACTGGTCACCTTTTTCCGGCGCAGCATGGCCAGCTCAAAGGCCCGGCGGCCGATGCGCTCGATCTCCAGCTCGGAATAGGCCATCAGGTCGGTGGCCTCCAGGCCCCGGTCCTCCGTCCGGTACTTATCCCGCTTGCCGAAGTAGATGCCTCCGGTCAGCTCCCGCACCATCATCAGGTCGATACCGGCCTGGGCCGTCTCCTTTTTCAGGGGGCTGGCCTCCGCCAGGGCGGGGCGCAGCATGGCGGGGCGGAGATTGGCGTACAGCCCCAGGTCCTTCCGGATGGCCAGCAGGGCGGTCTCCGGCCGCTCGTAAGCGGGGCGGTCGCTGCCCCATTTGGGGCCGCCCACGGCCCCCAGCAGAACGGCGTCGCAGGCCTTGCACCGCTCTGCGGTGCCGTCGGGGTAGCTCTTGCCCACCGCATCGGTGGCGCAGCCTCCCATCAGCACGTCCTCAAAGGTGAAGCTGTGGCCAAATCTGGCCCCCACCTGCTCCATCACACGAACTGCCTCGTTCACGACCTCCGGGCCGATGCCGTCGCCACGGATCAGGGCGATTTTGTAGTTGCTCATTGTTCTTGCACCTCTCCTGTGTAAATTATACTATTTGATTTTCTCTAACTGGCTCTGCACCGTTCTGTGAATCGTCTCGCAGACAGCCTCGAAATGCTCTGCCACGTCTGCATTGGAAAAGCGCAGCACCTGCAAGCCGTGTCCTCTCAACACGGCGTCCCGCTCCCGGTCATAGACAGTTCCCTGCTCCGTGTAATGCTGAGAGCCGTCCAGCTCTATGACCAGTTTTGCCTGATGGCAATAGAAATCCGCGATAAAGGAGCCAATCGTTTTCTGTCGCTGGAAACGAATCGGATAGGTTCTGAGAAAAACGAACCACAGGCGCCGCTCCTCTTTGGTGGCGTTCTTTCTCAGTTCTCTTGCTCTGGGGATCATATCACGATTGTAGGGCAGAGACAAGGGAATTCCACCTTTCTGGGAGGTATTTGCGAATTCGTTGAGGGTCGGTACGAATTCGCCGAAAGCTTTTTGTGAATCGTAGGTGCCTACCGCTCTCCCTCAGTCGCCTAGCGGCGACAGCTCCCTCAGAGAGGGAGCCAAGAGGTTGCAGCAGACCCTTGCCTCCCTCTGTGAGGCGAAGTGCCGCCGCAGACGGTAGAGGTGGCACGGCGAAGCCGTGACGGAGGGAGAGCAGCACGCACTCACGGCAAGTTAGGCACCCGGGCGAATTCGTTGAGGGTCGGTACGAATTCGCCGAAAGCTTTTTGTGAATCGTAGGTGCCTACCGCTCTCCCTCAGTCGCCTAGCGGCGACAGCTCCCTCAAAGAGGGAGCCAAGAAACTGCGCACCCCTCGGCTCCCTCTTTGAGGGAGCTGTCAGCGAAGCTGACTGAGGGAGAGCAGCACGCACTCACGGCAAGATAAGCACCCGGGCGAATTCGCAGAGAGTCGGTACGAATCCGTACTCCCTCTCACTTCCCCGTCGGGTCCAGCGCGTCCCGCAGGGCGTCGCCTACGAAGCTGATGCACACCACCAGCACCACCACCACGATGCCCGGGGGCAGCCACAGCCAGGGCTGGCCGGTCAGGATGGTCAGCGACTGGGCGTCCCCCAGCAGGTTGCCCAGGCTGGCGTCCGGGGGCTGGACCCCCATGCCCAGAAAGCTCAGCGCCGCCTCGTCCAGCATGGAGAGAGCCACCACCGACGTGAAATAGACCAGCACCGGGGCCGCCGTATTGGGCAAAATCTCGGAAAACAGGATATACCGTCCCGGCATTCCCGCCGCCTGGCTGCTCTTCACGAAGCCGCTCTCCCGGAGGGAGAGGACGTTGCCCCGGACCAGCCTGGCCGCGCTGGGCCAGTCCACAAAGCCCAGGATGAGGATGATGTTCCACAGCCCCGGCTGGAAGATGGCCGCCGCCACCAGCACCAGCAGAATATAGGGAAAGCTCATCACCATATCGGTGATGCGCATGATGACCATGTCCGCCACGCCGCCGAAGTAGCCGGAGACCAGTCCCAGCACCACTCCAATGGCGGTGGACAGCCCCGCCGCCAGCACGCCCACCAGGAGGGACGTCCTCGTGGCGTAGAGCAGCCGGGAGAGCACGTCCCGGCCGATCTGGTCGGTGCCCAGCCAGTGCTCTGCGCTGGGGGCGGCGTTGAATTCCGGGTTGATGGCCGTGGGGTCGTAGGGTGCGATCACCGGGGCCAGCACCGCCAGCAGGGCGATGACCAGCACGATGACCAGGCTGACCACTCCCAGCCTGTGGCGCAGAAAGCGCCGAAGCATACCGTTTTCTCTCATTTCAGCTCCACCGTCGGGTCCGCCAGGGCGTAGAGGATGTCGGTGACCAGATTCACCAGGACCACCACCACCGCCGTCATCAGGCAGACCCCCATGATCACCGGGTAGTCCCGGCTGGTGATGGCGCTCATGGTCATGAGCCCCAGTCCCGGCCAGGAGAACACCTGCTCCACAATGACGCTGCCCCCAAAGAGCATGGGGACCTCCGTCCCCACCACCGTGATAACCGTGAGGAGGGTGTTGCGCAGACCGTGGTTCCACACCACCCTACGCTCCCCGATGCCCTTGGCCCGGGCGGTGCGGAGATAGTCCTGCTGGCTGATCTCCAGCATGGAGGAACGGAAGTAGCGCAGGTTCACCCCGGTATAGTACACCGTCAGCACCGTCACCGGCATGACCATATGCCGCAGCACGTCCAGCACGCCGCCTCCCGTCCCCAGGGTGGTCATGCCGCTGGAGGGGAGCCAGCCCAGCTGGATGGTGAACAGCCAAATCAGCACCAGGGCCAGGAAAAAGCTGGGGATACCGGTGCCCACAAAGCTCAGGGACACCAGGGCGTAGTCCCGCTTCGTATAGGGATGGGTGGCGGACCAGATACCCAGAGGCAGGGAGATGACCAGGCTCAGCGCCAGAGAGGTAGCCATGAGCAGCAGGGTCGGCCCCAGGTGGCTGGCGATCATATCGCTCACCGCCTGATAAGAGGTGGTGGAGTAGCCCAGATTGCCGGTGAGCACCTGCTGGAGCCAGACAAAGTATTGCACATAAAAGGGCTGGTCCAGCCCCCAGGCCACCGCCCGGGCCTCCAGAGCCCCCTCGGACACTCTGGGCCCCACCAGCATATCCAGGGGACTCCCCGCCAGGCACATGAGGCCGTAGTCGATAATGGTGATGCCGATGAGCACCGGGATGGCTATAGCGATCCGTTTCAGAATGTATTTCCACATAGCGTCAATACCTCGCTGCCCGGATGAGGGACTGGGTGTAGGGGTGGTTGGGGTGGTCGATGATCTGCTCCCGGGTCCCCGTCTCCACCAGTACGCCGTCCTTCATCACCGCCAGCCGCTGACTGACATAGGCAACCGCCCCGAGGCCGTGGCCGATCATCACCGAGGTCAGCCCCAGCTCCCGCTGGAGGCGTACCATCAGCTCCAAAATCTGAGCCGCCACCGTCACGTCCAGGGCGGAGACCGGCTCGTCCCAGACCACGAAGTCCGGATTCAGGGCCAGGGCACGGGCGATGCACACCCGCTGCCGCTGGCCGCCGGAGAGTGCGTGGGGGTAGCGGTCGGCGTAGCTTTCCGGCAGCTCCGCCAGCTCCAGCAGACGGGCCACCTCCCGCCGGCCGTTCTCCCGGTTGGCCAGGCCGTGGTAGGCCATCGGCTCGTAGATGGTCTGAAACACCGTCTTGCGGGGGTTCAGGGAGGCGTAGGTGTCCTGAAAGACCATCTGTATCCGGGTGCGCACCAATTTCAGCTGCCGCCGATCGGAGAGGTCCTGCCCCTCAAAGCGGACGCTGCCGGAGGTGGGCTGCTCCAGGGCGGCCAGCTGCCGCCCCAGGGTGCTCTTGCCGGAGCCGGACTCCCCCACCAGGCCCAGGGTCTCCCCCTTCCGGATGGTCAGGGACACGTCCTTCACCGCCTCCACCCGCCGGAACGCGGAGAGACGGTAGGTCTTGCTCACATGGTCCGCCTGGCAGACCACGGGATTTGTCTCGTTCATTTCAGCCTCAGTTTCTCGGCCGCCGCCGCCAGGCGCCGGGTATAGGGGTGCTGGGGATGGTGCAAGATGGTCCCCGCGTCCCCCGCCTCCACCACCCGGC
>JAJQHP010000081.1 GCA_021199695.1 Clostridiales bacterium | reverse complement strand
TACAGATCTTCGCAGTCGTCTGGGCGACTTTCGGCCCCGTATTTTAATGATTTTTGGCTCCGGCCTGGGTTTCCTGGGGGATCATCTGGAGAACCCTATCGCCGTCCCCTATGCGGACATCCCCCACTTCCGTCCCTCCACTGCCCCCGGTCATAAGGGTCAGTTTCTCTTTGGCACCCTGGAGGGCAAGCCGGTGGCCGTCATGCAGGGCCGGATGCACTACTATGAGGGCTACTCCCTCCAGGAGGTTACATACGCCGTCCGGGTCGTCCGGCTGCTGGGGGCGGAGGATATGATCGTCACCAACGCCGCAGGCTGCGTCAATAAGAGCTGGTCTGCCGGGACGCTGATGCTCATCACCGACCACATCAAGCTGGCGCTGGAGTCCCCCCTTCGTGGCCCCAATCTGCCGGAATTTGGTCCCCGGTTCCCGGATACCACCACTCTGTACACGCCTGAATACCAGACCCTGGCAAAGCGGGCTGCCGCAGAGCTGGATATCCCTCTCCGGGAGGGCGTCTATATGTACTTTCCCGGCCCCCAGTACGAGTCCCCCGCAGAGGTGCGGGCGGCCTGCATTCTGGGCGCTGACGCGGTGGGGATGTCCACCGTTCCGGAGGCCCTGGTGGCCCGGCACTGCGGCATGAAGGTGCTGGGCTTCTCCCTGCTGACCAACATGGCCGCCGGTATCCTGAACCAGCCCCTCAGTGAGGAGGAGGTCCTGGAGGCCGCCGCCGCGGCCAGCGACCGGTTCTCCCGGCTGGTACGGCAGTGCGTGGCGGAAATGTGACCCCCGCGTTCATCGGACTATTCTTTTTTCCCTGACAGACGGATAGACTTGCATCAGAAAACAAGGCATCCGCCGTTCGGGTAAGGAGCGTTTTTATGGCAAACAAGCAGAAGCAGAACACTTTCTTTGGAGGTGCGGCCATTCTGGCCGCCGGTATCGTCCTGGTGAAAATCATCAGCGCCGTCTACAAGATGCCGCTGATCAACATTTTGGGCAGCGGATACACCGATTTCTCCAACGCCTTTAATGTTTTCAATATTCTGCTCATGATCTCCACAGCCGGTATCCCTGTGGCCATATCCAAGATGATCTCCGAGGCCAACGCCCAGGGGAGGCAGAACCAGGTACACAAGATCTTCCGGGTCTCCCTGATCTTCTTCATGGCCTTTGGGGCGATTTGCTCCCTGGCCATGTTTATCTGGGCGGATACCTTTGCAGCTCTGCTGGGCAACCCCAAATCTGCCCTGTGTATGCGGGTGCTGGCTCCCTCCGTGTTCCTGGTCTCCGGCATCGCCGCCTTCCGGGGCTATGCCCAGGGCCACTCCCACATGACACCTTCCTCTGTCTCCCAGATCATCGAGGCGCTGTTCAAGCTCATTGTGGGCCTGTCTTTGGCTATGTTCCTCATCAACAGCGGCAGCGACGAGTCCACTGCCGCCGCCGGGGCCATTGTGGGCGTCACCGTCTCCGAGCTGGCCGCCCTGTGTTATCTGGCGGTGGAGTATTTCCACACCCGCCGTCTGGAGCCGGCCGTCTCCAACGACACTCCCTGGGACAGCAAGCGCATCCTGAAAACCTGTCTCACCCTGGCCATTCCCATCACCCTGACCAGCTCCGCCACCTCCATCCTCACCACCATTGACACCTCCCTCATCCAGAACCAGCTGCAAAATGCGGTGGGCCTGACCCTGGACGAGACCCGGAGCCTGTACAGTCAGTACAGCGGCGTTCTGACAGTCTATCAGATCCCTTCCGCCCTGATGGCGGCCCTCACCGCCTCGGCGGTCCCCGCCATCACGGTCTATCTGGGGCAAAAGAACCGCAGAGGCGTCTCCCGGGTGGTGGGCTCCTCTCTGAAAACCGCCGCCATGGTGGCCTTCCCTTGTGGCGTGGGTATGATCGTCCTGGGGACCCCCATCGTCAAGCTGCTCTTCCCCTCTCTGACGGCGGATATCGCCGGGCCCATCCTCTCCATCCTGGGGGTGGCCAGCATTGCGGTCTGTCTTATGCTGGTGTGCAACGCCATTTTGCAGGCCCACGACATTCTGTATGTCCCCATCGTCACCATGGTGATCGGCGGTGTGATTATGGTGCTGTTCGACTACTTTGTGGTGGCTATCCCGGAGGTCAACATCTTTGGCTCCCCCATCGGCTCCAGCATCGGCTATGGTATCACCTGTCTGCTGGACCTGATCGTCCTCTCCCGGGTCGTCCCCCACTGTCCCAACTTCCTGGGGCTGTTCGCCAAGCCACTGATTGCCTCTGTGGTCATGGGAGCAGGCGCCTGGGCCTGTTACGGGCTGCTCTTTAAGCTCACCAGCAGCAACACCATTGCTTTGCTCATGGCAATCGCGGCGGCAGTGGTGATCTACGCCGCCCTGCTGCTACTGCTCAAAACCATCACGAAGGACGATCTGGCGCTGATGCCCAAGGGCGAGACCATCGGCCGTCTGCTGCGCATCAAATGAGACGGGGAGGTACACAATAGCTATGGTTTCCTTTCCACAGAAGGAGCATTACGACCTGAACGACTTCCGCCAGGTCATCGCCATTCTCCGGCATCCTGGGGGCTGTCCCTGGGACCAGGCACAGGATCATCACTCCATCCGCCGCAACTTCATCGAGGAGGTCTATGAGGCCTGCGAGGGTATCGACAACGACGACCCTGTCCTGCTCCGGGAGGAGCTGGGAGACGTGCTGATGCAAGTGCTGTTCCACGCCTCCATCGAGGAGGACGCAGGACGGTTCGACATCGACGACGTGGCGGACCAGGCGGTGAAAAAGCTGATCTTCCGGCACCCTCATGTCTTTGGCACAGTGGATGTCTCCGGTACCGAGGAGGTACTGACCAACTGGGACCAGCTCAAACGGCAGGAGAAGCACCAGGAGAGCTATACCGACACCCTGGACGCCGTGGCCCGCACCCTTCCCGCTCTGTGGCGGGCGGAGAAGGTACAGAAAAAAGCCGCCAAGGCCGGGTTCGACTGGCAGGAGCTGGACGGCCCCCTGGACAAGATCCGGGAGGAGACCGACGAGCTTCAAGCCGCAGCCCAGGGCGAAGGCAACCCAGCCGAGGAGTTGGGCGATCTGCTCTTTGCGGTGGTCAATGCCGCCCGCAAGCTGGAGCTCGACCCGGAGGACGCCCTGAATGCCGCCACTGAAAAGTTCATCGCCCGCTTTCGGCGGGTGGAGGAGCTTGCCCCATCCGACATGACCACCCTGCCGCTGTCCACGCTGGAGGCGTTATGGCAGCAGGCAAAATCACAGGAGGAACCCCATGAACAAGACTGAACTGATCCAACAGACCGCCGCTCAGACCGGCCTCTCCCGCAAAGACACCGAGGCGGCTCTGAACGCTGCCATCAATCTGATGACCGACGCCCTCTCCCAGGGAGAGAAGGTACAGCTGGTGGGCTTTGGCACGTTCGAAACCAGAGAGCGCGCCCCGCACACTGCCCGCAACCCCAAGACCATGGAGCAGGTGGAGGTGGGAGCCACCCGCACCGTCAGCTTCCGCCCCGGGAAGTCCCTGAAGGGCTCTGTGGCGCTGTAAGGAGACAGATCGATCATGCGTCTGGATAAATATTTAAAGGTGTCCCGGCTCATCAAGCGGCGCACCGTGGCCAACGAGGCCTGTGACGCCGGACGGGTCGCCGTCAACGGCCGTCCCGCCAGGGCCAGCTATGAGGTGAAGTCCGGCGATGAGCTGGAAATTCAGTTTGGTCAGCGGGCACTTCGGGTCCGGGTGCTGACCGTGGCCGACAACGTGGGCAAGGCGGACGCATCCGCCATGTATGAGGAAATCTGACCCATTTCAAATCGTCTGCGACGGCCTGTCGCAGACGATTTTTGTTGTGCCGACAGCTTTTTTCGCCGGGACGTTTTTTCGTATCCACTTCACATCAGTGAAAAAATAACCTCAATCATTCCTCCAAACGGATAGACAAACCCATGATGATGTGTTACAATACGGCCATAATATGATAAAGGGAGTTTCCCGCTCGGTTTTTTGCCGGAGGATTCCCTTTTTGTGCGCAAGCCCACGCCCTGCGACTCTTTCTCTTCCTCCCGTCCGGTACGGCGGGCTTCGCTCAAAGGAGTTTGTTTGGAAATGGACTATCAGAAGATCATCGCTACCGTTCCTCTCTCCAGGGGCCGTCTTTTGGTCTGTCTGCTGGATGGGACCATCTATCACTGGTGCTATCAGCTGCTCCCCTGGGACGGGCCGGAACCGCACCCTCTCAGCAAGGATGAGATGTTTCAGCAGGTCACTATAGAGGCAGGCGGAAGAGGAATTGCCTGGCCCTGCGGATTCCGCTGCTCTGCGGACGAGGTGCTCAGGACTGCCTCCCTGCTCCCCCTGGATCGAAACGATTTTCTTCTATTTTGCCGGTACAGCATTTTCTCCACCAGCGAGGCTGCCGAGCTGCTCAACTGTACACGACAAAATATCGACAGCCTGGTGCGCCGGGGAAAGCTGATCCCCGTCAAGACCTATGCCCGGAACAAGCTGTTCCTCCGCTCCGACGTAGCCCGTCGGCTCTGGATGGAGGACTGAATGAACTGTATAAAAAGGCCGCTCCAGTCATAGGAGCGGCCTTTTTGTCGTATTGCGCCGGTGACGCCTTAATATTCCTTCGCAGCTTCCTCACCCTTGAGTACCCGCAGGCCTCCCTGGGCCAGGGCCAACAGCTCGTCCTCGCCGGGATAGACGGTGAAGGGAGCGATCCAGCCGATCT
>JAJQHP010000053.1 GCA_021199695.1 Clostridiales bacterium | reverse complement strand
CATCGCCTGGGCACCTATTACCTGGAGACGGGCTTCGGCATCCGGGCCAGCAAGGTCACCTATGACCGGAAGCACAGCGCCATCACCGAGTACGACTTCGGCAAGGTGGATTTGGACGAGCTGCTGGAGGGCTACACCTGGCTCCACCTCTCCGGCATCACCCCGGCCCTGGCCCCCAGCTGCGCCGATTTCACCCTGAAATGTATCCAGAAGGCCAAGGAGAAGGGGCTGACCGTCAGCTTTGACGGCAACTTCCGCAGCCGCCTGTGGACCTGGGAGGAGGCCCGGGACTACTGCACCAAATGCCTGCCCTATGTGGACGTCCTCTTTGGCATCGAGCCGTACCATCTCTGGAAGGACGAGGCGGACCACAGCAGGGGGGACTGGAAGGACGGCGTTCCCCTCCAGCCCAGCTATGAGGAGCAGGACGAGGTGTTCCAGCACTTTGTGGAGCGGTATCCCAACCTGAAGTGCATCGGCCGCCACGTCCGCTACGCCCACAGCGGCAGCGAGAACAGCCTGAAGGCCTATATGTGGTATCAGGATCACACCTTCGAGAGCAAGCTGTTCACCTTCAACATCCTGGACCGGGTGGGCGGCGGCGACGCCTTCGCCAGCGGCCTGATCTACGCCATGATGCACAACTACAGGCCCATGGACCTGGTGAACTTCGCCGTGGCCAGCAGCGTCATCAAGCACACCATCCACGGAGACGCCAACATCACCGATGACGTGCAGTCCATCCGCAACCTGATGAACATGAATTACGACATCAAACGATAACGGAAACGTTTCTTTTATTTCCATCCGAAATTTGACCACCGCCCCCCGATTTTGGGGGGCGGCTTTTTTGCGCTCTGCTGAAAAGTGTGAACGGGCCGTTAAAATCAAACGCAAACGATTGACAGCATACGATTGATTTGCTATACTCTGGCTCGAATAACAGGAAAGGAGGCTGTGCCCTATGGAACTGGGGCAGAAAAAAACGGACGAGTGCTGCTTTGGACCAAAGGGCCGGGTAGACGTGGGTGGGCTCATCAAGCGCATCAACGACACCATGGAAAAACGGGCCAACAGCGAGCTGCAAAGCCATGACGTCACCTTTTTTCAGTTCAAAATGCTGTTGACCCTGCGGTTTTTGAAGGACGGCACGGCGACGCTGAAGGAGCTGGAGCACTATTTCGGCGTGGCCCAGTCCACGGCGGCGGGGGTGGCTGTCCGTCTGGAGCGGAAGCAGCTCATCGAGAGCTACCCGGACCCCAACGACCGGCGGGTGAAATGCGTCCGCATCACCGAGGCGGGCCGCACCCTCTGCGAAAACCACCGGGCGGCCATGGACCAGGGAGAGAGGGATATGCTCCGCTCCCTCAGCCCGGAGGAACAGGAGCAGTTAAAGAGTCTGCTGCTCCGGGTCTACCGCGCCCTCTGTGACGCCCCCGCCGGGGGCGAAATTCCTCTGAAAGGATGAAGAAAGCATGCTGAAAACACTTATGGGACAGATTAAGCAGTATAAGCGTGACTCCATCATCTGCCCCATCTACACGGCCCTGGAGGTGCTGCTGGAGATTTTGATCCCCTTCATCACCGCCGCCATCATCGACCAGGGCATCGAGGCCGGGAACCTGCAAAAGGTCATCCTCTACGGCGTCGTGATGCTGGTGATGGCCTTTTTGAGCCTGTTCTGCGGGATTCAGGCGGGCAAATACGCCGCTTCAGCGTCCACCGGCTTTGCCTGCAACCTGCGGGACGCAATGTTTGAGAACATCCAGACCTTCTCCTTCTCCAACATTGACAAATTCTCCACCGCCGGTCTGGTGACCCGGATGACCACCGACGTGACCAACGTCCAGAACGCCTACCAGATGATCATCCGCATCGCCATCCGCTCCCCGCTGACGCTGATCTGCAGTATGTTCATGTGCTTCTATATCAGCCCCCGGCTCAGCGCCGTGTTCCTGGTGGCCCTGATCTTCCTGGGCATCGTGCTGTTCTATATCGCCGGACACGCCATGCCCCTGTTCCAGCAGGTGTTTGACAAGTACGACGGCGTGAACGCCAGCGTTCAGGAAAACGTCTCCGGTATCCGGGTGGTCAAGGCATTCGTCCGGGAGGACTATGAGGACGACAAATTCACCAAGGCGGCGGAGAAGCTCTACCATATGTTCGTCAGGGCCGAGTCCATTCTGGCCTTCAACAACCCGGTCATGATGCTGGTCATCTACGGGTGCATCATCGCCCTGTCCTGGTTCGGCGCCCAGTTCATCGTGGCGGGCACCATGACCACCGGCGAGCTGACCTCGCTGTTCAGCTACGTCATGAGCATGATGATGAGCCTGATGATGCTCTCCATGATCTTCGTCATGCTGTCCATGTCCATGGCCAGCGGCAAGCGTATCGCCGAGGTGCTCGACGAGAAGGCGGACATGACCAATCCCCAGGAGCCTGTGACCGAGATCCCCGACGGACGCATCGACTTCGACCACGCCAGCTTCGCTTACCAGGCCAGCGGCTCCGGGGAGGACGTGCTCCACGACATCGACCTGCACATCCGGTCGGGCGAGACCGTCGGCATTATCGGCGGCACCGGCTGCGGCAAGTCCAGCCTGGTGAATCTGATCTCCCGGCTGTACGACGTGACCGACGGCTCCGTGAAGGTGGGCGGCCGGGACGTGCGGGAGTACGACATGGAGGCCCTGCGCAACCAGGTGGCCGTGGTGCTGCAAAACAACGTGCTGTTCTCCGGCACCATCCTGGACAATCTCCGCTGGGGCAAGGAGGACGCCACCGAAGAGGAGTGCCGGGAGGTCTGTGAGCAGGCCTGCGCCGATGAGTTCATCCAGCGGCTCCCCGACGGGTACAACACCTGGATCGAGCAGGGCGGCACCAACGTCTCCGGCGGCCAGAAGCAGCGGCTGTGCATCGCCCGGGCCATGCTGAAAAAGCCCCGGGTGCTCATCCTGGACGACTCCACCTCCGCCGTGGACACCGCCACCGACGCCAAGATCCGCCAGGCCTTCGCCCGGCACATCCCCGGCACCACCAAGCTCATCATCTCCCAGCGCATCTCCAGCGTCCAGGACGCCGACCGTATCCTGGTGCTGGAGGAGGGAAGGGTGAACGGATTCGACACCCACGAGAACCTGTTGAAGAACAACGCCATCTACCGGGAGATTTACGAGGCCCAGATGGAGGGCGGCGGCGACTTCGACCAGCCCGCCTGACACGGAAAGGAGTGTGATTCCCTATGGCAAATACTGCAAACAACAGACGCTCCGTAGGCCGGGGCGGCGGGGGCAGACGACCTGTCTCCATGAAGATCGACGGGGAGCAGCTCAAATCCCTGGGCCGGGTCATGAGCCTGGTGCTGAAGAACTACAAGGGCTGCTGCATCATCGTGGTGCTGTGCATCCTTATCACGGCACTGACCACCCTGACCGCCACCCTGTTCATGCGGACGCTGATCGATGACTATATCGGCCCCCTGGTGGCCGCGGCCACCCCGGACTTTGCCCCTCTGGCCCAGGCGCTGATGCGGCTGGCCGCCATCCTGCTGGTGGGCGTGTGCTGCTCCTATGCCAGGAGCCGTATCATGGTCAACGTCAGCCAGGGCACCCTGAAGCGGCTGCGTATCGACCTGTTCACCAACATGGAGTCCCTGCCCATCAAGTACTTTGACACCCACGCCCACGGCGACATCATGTCGGTCTACACCAACGACGTGGACACCATGCGGCAGGTCATCAGCGAGAGCACCCCCCAGCTCATCAATTCGGTCATCACCCTGGTCTCCACCTTTGTCAGCATGATCGTCCTCAGCGTCCCCCTGACCCTGGTGTCGGTGGCCATGGTGGCGGTGATGCTGCTGGTGAGCACCCGGCTCAGCGGCATATCCGGCAGCTACTTCACCCGGCAGCAGCATGACCTGGGCACCGTCAACGGCTATATCGAGGAGATGATGCAGGGTCAGAAGGTGGTCAAGGTATTCTGCCACGAGGACAGGAGCCTGGAGCAGTTCCGGGAGCTGAACGACCAGCTCCGGGACAGCGCCAACAACGCCCACAGGATCGCCAACATCATGATGCCCATCAACAACAACCTGGGCCATATCAGCTATGTCCTCTGCGCTGTGGTGGGTGCGGTGTTGGCCCTGAACGGCAACTTTGGACTGACCATCGGCACCCTGGTCTCCTTCCTGACGCTGAACAAGAGCTTCTCCCAGCCCATCGCCCAGATTTCCCAGCAGCTGGGCAGCATCGTCATGGCCTCCGCCGGCGCAGACCGGGCCTTCTCTCTGCTGGACGCCCAGCCGGAGGTGGACAACGGCTACGTGGAGCTGGTCAACGCAAAGGAGAACCAGGACGGCACCCTCACCGAGACACCGGAAAAGACGGGCATCTGGGCCTGGAAGCACTTCCACAAGGCGGACGGCACCACCACCTATGTGCGTCTGGAGGGCGACGTGACCTTCGACGGGGTGGACTTCGGATACAACGACGACAAGATGGTGCTCCACGACATCCGGATGTACGCCACCCCGGGCCAGAAGATCGCCTTCGTCGGCTCCACCGGCGCAGGCAAGACCACCATCACCAACCTGATCAACCGCTTCTACGACATCCAGGACGGCAAGATCCGGTATGACGGCATCAACATCAACAAGATCAAAAAGCCGGACCTCCGCCGGTCCCTGGGCATCGTCCTCCAGGACACCCACCTGTTCACCGGCACCGTCATGGACAACATCCGCTAC
>JAJQHP010000088.1 GCA_021199695.1 Clostridiales bacterium | reverse complement strand
ACCGGGGGGATGGGATTGGCGGCGAAGGACTGGACCAGATGGCCCAGCTCCTCCTTTTTGCAGCCGAAGAGGTTGGCCACCCGCTGGCGGCTGGCCAACAGGCCGATGACGCACTGAGCGCCGGGGTGTCCCTTGAGATTGTGGAACAGCATGGCGGGGCCGTCCACCTGGGTGGGGCGCATGACAGTGCCGCCGGCCCCCACATGGCGGTACACGCCGGACAGCTCCGCCTTGGGGTCTACCTCCACATTGGTCTCGATGAGCTGACCGGGGGTCTCCCGCAGCACGGCGAGGGCGTCCCGGAGGCTCAGAATTTCGGTTCTATGGTTCATAATTGTTCCCTCCTTTTACAGATGTGCGTCGTACAGACCGCAGAACGGGTCCACCGGGCTGACGCCGGTAAAGCTGCTCTGGCCGGTGAGCTTTTCCAGTGCGGCCGTGATGGTGGCTTCTGTGGCGGTGTAGGCGTTGATGTAGACCGGCACTCTGGGGATGTCCTGGAGGTGATAGGGGTTTGCAAACGAGATAAAAGCGTAGGGCTCCTCGTTCACGAACCGGGGGATTTCCAGGGCGTGCTTGTCGCACCACTTGATGCGAACGGTGGTCTGGTTGCTGGCGGCGGGGAGATTGCACAGGATGAGGGTGAGACGGTCGCCCGGCAGCTCCCTGGTCCCGTGGAGGTCGTCGGCCATGGGGTCGTACCGCTCCACCGCGAAGCCCTGACGGGTCAGCCAGTCCGCCGCCAGTTCGGTCATGGAGCCGTCGTAGGTCTCGTCTTTGCCCAGGGTCATCAGGCGGATGTGGGGATACCGCTCAGGCGTTACCGGGAGCAGACGCTTCGTGTCCTTGACCAGGGTGATCGCCTTGTCTGCGCACCGCCGCTGCTCCGCCTTGGGGTCCAGCTCCGGCAGGGGGTAGTCCCGGTTCAACGTGGCTTTCAGGGCCAGGACACGGGTCACGGCCTCGTCCAGCCGCTCCTGAGAGAGCCGTCCGTCCGCCACGGCGTCCAGGATGTAGGAGATATCCTCCCGGATGTCGGTGCCGAAGCAGAGCATATCGCATCCGGCGGCGATGCTGTGGGGGATGGCCTCCCGGCGGGGCATGGTCATGGTGTAGCCGCCCATGATGGTGGCGTCGGTGATGATGACCCCGTTGAATCCGAACCGCTCCCGGAGCACGCCGGTGAGCATCTCCTTCGACTGACTGCCGGGGAGCAGATCGGCCTCAGTGGCCTGGGGATTCACCGCCTTGATGACGTTGGGCTGGACGATGTGCCCCACCATGACGCTCATCAGCCCCTCGTCGATGAGGGTCTGGTAAATCTTACCGAAGGAGGCGAACCAGTCCTCGGCGGACAAGTCGTTGTAGGTGGGGTGGAGGTGCTGATCCCGGAAGTCCACCCCGTCGCCGGGATAGTGCTTGCAGGAGGCTGCCACACCGTATTTCTGAATGGTGCGGACGAAGGTGGAGGCGTTGGCCAGCACCCGCTCGGGGTCGCTGCCGAAGGTGCGGACGTTGGTGATGGGGTTGCGGAAGTTCACGTCGATGTCCACCACCGGGGAGAAGGTCCAGTTCACCCCCACGCTGCGGCCCTCCAGGGCGCAGTCTTTTGCAAACGCCTCGGTGCAGGTCAGATCGTCCGCCGCCGCCACCTGGAGCTGAGAGCCGAAGTAGGTGCCGTCAGACAGCACCCCGGCCCCGCCCTCCTCCAGGTTGGCGGCCTTGAGCAGGGGGACCTTGGCGTACTGGTCCAGGCTGTCATATTTGGCCCGGACCTCCTTCTGAGGGTTGGGCCGGAACAGCACCCCGGAGACGTGCCAGTTCTGCACCAGGTCGATCAGGCCCTCTGGGGTGTTGGCGTCTCCCAGCACGCAGAACAGCTGGCCCGCCTTTTCCTCCACCGTCATAGAGGAGAGGGTGTTCTGGACCCAGGCGATCTCTCTCCCAGTCAGGTGGAAGGGTTTTTCATGACAGTTTCCTTCTTTTTATCATAACACAGCTTACAGATTTTGTCCAGCCAGGTCCACAGCACGTTCATATTCCACTCGCTGGAATACTCCTTGTCCTCGTGGTCTGCGTTGGGCAGGGGGACGAACTCCACCCGACCCTGGCCCAGCTTCTGATAGATGGCGTTGACAAAGTTGACGCTCTGCATAAAGGGCACCAGCTTGTCCACGCAGCCGTGCTCCACCAGCATGGGGCCATCTTGTCGTTGATATAGGTGGCAGGATTGGCCTTGGCCAGCCACTCGTCGGACAGGGTAGGCAGCGCGCCGCCCATGCAGCTGCTCTCGGCGGACTGGGGGGGTGTCGTGATCGACAAAGCTGACCCCGTTGGCCCGGGCCTGGTCGTCCATAGTGCAGACGTCCATGGGGCCGAACTGGTCTACCGCCGCCTGTACGGAGCAGTCGCCCTCCAGCGTCAGCTCCTCCTCGCCGGGGAACTGGCCGTTGGGGATGTTCATCCCCATGATGGCCGCCAGATTGCCTCCGGCGCTGCCCCCCAGGGCGCAGATGCGGTCAGGGTCGATGCTGTACTCTGCGGCGTGCTTCCGCAGGAACCGGAACGCCTCCCGGCAGTCCAGCACGGCGGCGGAGAAAATGGCCTCGCCGCTGAGACGGTACTCCACCGAGACGATGGCGTAGCCGTGGGCCAGCCCTTTCAGGTAGGTGTCCATGTGGTCGTCCCGCTTGTCCCCCATGCCGAAGCCGCCGCCGTGGATATGCACCACCAGGGGGAAGGGGCCCTCCCCCTCCTCCGGGAGATAGAGGTCCAGCCGCTGGGCGGGGGACTGATTGGCGTAGGGGATGTCCAGGTATTTCCGTTTCACCCAGCTGATGTCGGCCATTTTGACCTGGAATCCGGCGGGAGGGCCTCCGGCCCCGTCGCCGGGGGCGTCAAAGCGGAGGGAGCCGCCCAGGTCGGCGTAATCCTCTACGCCAAAGGGTTTGTTTTCTGGTTTCATTTACTTTTTGTCCTTTCCTGTGTTTCGTGGGTCGTGTCATGTGATAAAAAGCGAGCCGGGGCAGCCGAGGGTTACGTCTCCGCTGCCCCGGCAAAGGGAACTATTTTACATGCCCTCAGGGCCTTTCTTCTCGCCCAGGCTTGCGCGAATCTGGGGGAGATACTTCTCCACGTCCATCATCAGGACGCCAACCAGCAGGATGACGCCGGTGACGGTCCAGCCGAAGTTGAGCTGGAGGGCAGTGATCATGGTGCCGACCACCAGGCCCACAGCGTTGTTCAGGATGGAGGAGACGGTGGAGGTGGTGTTGCGGTCCTTGAAGTCACGGGTCATACGGGCCGGCAGGGTGGTATGGGCTACGCCGAAGATGGTGTAGACGATGCAGTTCAGGAAGATGTAGGTGACATAGGCATAGACCAGCTTCATGGCCTCGCTCCAGCCCTGAGGCACGCTGAGGATGAGGATGATGCCGATGCACATCAGGGGCGCGGCGATGATGAGCCAGGGACGGGCCTTGCCCCATTTGGTGTTGGTCTTATCCACGATGCCGCCCATGGTGAAGTCGGTGACGCCGTCCAGGACACGGCAGACCACGAACATGGTGCCGATGGCCGCCGCACCGATCATTGCGGTGTCTGTGTAATAGCTCAGCAGGAAGGATGCCAGCAGCGTGCTCATCACGTTGCCGCCGCCTGCGCCGCAGCCGTAACAGATCTTTTTCCAGAACGGTATCTCCTTACTTTCAACTATCTAATTCATAATAGTACCTCCTCTATGATGTGTTGGTCCTTTCGCCGAAAACTCGGCTGTGATGTTATTACATTCTGCACACAGTTGACAAACAATTCTTGTTTGCGCTATAATCAATTCCGGAGAGGAATTGATTATGCGAAAGTGATTGCAAAATGTGATCGGCCAATCGAGGAGGGAGAGACAGTATGGACATTTCTTATTTTAAGGAGTTCGTCATCCTGGCGGAGACCCAGAACTTCTGGGCGGCGGCGGACCGGCTGTTTATCGGTCAGTCCTCCCTGTCCAAGCACATCAAAACATTGGAGAATCAGCTGGGCGCTCCGCTGTTCGACCGCACCTCCCGGAAGGTGGAGCTGACCCAGTTCGGAGAGCTGATGCTCCCCTATGCCCAGTCCATCGCCCGGCTCCAGTATGAGTATGAGTCGGCGGCCTTTAACCATCTGAACCGGGAGTGCGCCCCCCTGGAGATCGCCACCATCCCCGTCATCGCCCACTATGGCATCACCGAGGCCCTGCTCCAGTTCAAGCAGGCCCATCCCACGGTGCAGGTCAACATCCAGGAGGCAGACACCCTGATCGTCCGGGAGATGCTGTTAAACCGCACCTGCGAGATCGCTATCTACCGGGACAGCCCGGCCTACCTGGAGCACGCCCCGGACAAGGAGCGGCAGCTGGTCAGACTGCCCTACGCAAAAGATCAGCTGGTGGCCGTTCTTCCCCCGGATCACCCCCTGAGCCACGCAGATCACGTGGAGCTGCCCCAGCTTGCGGACGACCTGTTTGCCCTCATTCCACCCAACACCCTGCCCTACAACCTGTGTATGCGGGCCTGTCAGGAGGCGGGCTTCCTGCCCAAGGTGTTTTTCTCTTCCCACAACCTGGAGTCCATTCTGGACACGGTGCGCAAGGGGAGCTGCGTAGCCCTGCTGTTCTCTAACCACCTGAATTTCCCCCATCGCATCGACTTCGGCGACCAGCCCCCGTTTGTGGCCGTTCCCATCTCTCCGCCTATCTACACCACCGTCTATCTCAGCTACCGGAAAAACGACACCCTCTCCTCTGCG
>JAJQHP010000233.1 GCA_021199695.1 Clostridiales bacterium | reverse complement strand
AGACCGCCGGTCTGAAAGTGTGATAGTGGGATGCGATTTGTCAAGGGTAATTTAGTCCCCTTTCATTCGTTGCATCATGGCACTGCCGCTACAGGGATATGCGATATTCTTCCATCTGTTTGGGAACTCTCTCAGGGAAAGGAGTTTCCCCCGCCCTTCGAGTATACCAACAGGGTTGATGTTCCAGAGGCTGTAGGTGACGTGACGATCCTCCTTGTGAAAACAGCAACACCCCTTCCACGGCACAGAGAAATGCCATGGGAGGGGTGCTGTGTATGATTACGGAAGAGATAACGTCTATATGCGCCTAGGAGACAGCATCTCTCAGCAGATAGACCTGTGCCGTAAAGATTCCATCCTTAATGTTTACGGATAAGTCTCCGTTGTACTTCCGGGCGATCGCCTGCACGCTCTTGAGGCCATATCCGTGATAGCCTCGCTCTGCCTCCTTGGAGGTGCGGGGCAGGCCGGACTCCTCCAGCGTGATCTCGCCCCGGAAAAAGTTCATCATGTCGATGTAGACCAGACTTCCCTTCTGCTCCACCACCAGGCTGATGATTCGCTTCCGGGGTTCCTCCAGCTGCTCTGCAGCGGTGATGGCATTCTCCAGCAGGTTGCCGAACAGGGAGTAGATCTCCATTTCGTCCAGAAAATCCAGGCTTTTCCCGGAGCCCATGCAGGTGATGGGAATCCCTCTGTCCCGACAGTGCAGCCCCTTTTCGTTCAGGACGATGTCCAGCGCTTCGCTCCCCGTGTGGTAGATGCTGTCATAGGTGTCGATGAGACTGCGCATGGAGTCGATCTCATTCTGCGGAAGATATGTATTCAACGACACCAGCTTGTGCTTCAGGTCATGGCATTTGATGCTGAGCTGCTCCGCATTTTCCCTGCTGAGTTCGTACTGCCTGCGCTCCTCCTCCTGGATGCGCAGCAGCAGAAGATGCTCGCTCTCCTTGCGGAGGCTGTAGTACAAGTAGGACTCCAAAAACAGGGCGAGGACGCAGCAGGTGATGGCATACAATGACGTGCTGGCGATAGAGAAGAAATTGTATTCTCCGGCCATCCGGGCCAGACGGGTGATGCCGGTGCAGATCAGTACGATGGCGATGGACACTGCGGTAATACGGCGGTCGGTATATTTATCATACCGGTTGTTCCGCAGCCAGCGCCCCAGGGTGAAGTAGAGCACCAGACACACAGCGCAGACGCAGATAAATTCCAGTTGGTTGCTCCATTGGTGGTACATCCAGGGCAGCTCTGCGACCAGACGACTGACGTGATGCCCGATGTGCTGTGCCGCCACGCCCATCACACAGGCGGACAGCACCGTGACAAAGGAGCTGTCAAAGGCGAACCACATACTCAGCACGATGACCGCTATGGTGAGCTGAAGGGCAACCAGGTTCGACAAATCGCTTAGCGGCGTAAGATAGGAAAATCCCCACCCTGCGACCAGGGACGTCATAAGAGCCGCCGTCATCCGGAGGCCAAAGTGCTTTCGGTGGGGCAGCTGCTTCAAAAACAGCTGCGCGCCCAACAGGATGCCCATGGCGTAGGACATCCGGATAAACAGATCTTCTATGTAAGCCATCCTGTCAGCCTCCCTGCCTGGTTCCGCCCAGGAACTGGGCGTATGCTTTCAAAAATTCCGCCCGCTGGGTGCGGGCAACGGCCAGCTCATCCCCGTCCACCACGCAGGTGTCCCTCCGAATCTCACTGACAAAGCGCAGATTGACCAGACAGCCCCGGTTGCACCGGCAGAACAGCGGGCTGTTGAGCTTCTTTTCCGCCGCAGCCAGGGTGATGTACTCTGAAAAATCGCCCTCCCTGGAGTGATAGATCACATAATGGCCGTCAATGGTCAAATAGCGGATCAGAGGCACCTTCAAGCCCCGCATCTCTCCCTCCTGCCGCACGGCGATCCGCTCGGAGGAGGCCAGGGCCACCCGGGAGAGGGCCCGGGTCATTTTCAGCTGGAAGGCATAGCGGTCTATGGGCTTGACAATAAAGTCCAGCGCATCGACTTCATATCCCTCCACTGCCAGCTGCGCCATATTCGTCACGAAAATCAAGACCACGGTTGTGTCGATCCTTCGCAGCGCCCTGGCGATTTCTATGCCGTTTTGCCCGTTAGGAAAATCGATATCCAGAAACACCAGGTCATACATGGGCTGGTACTGCACCAGGAAGGCGTCCCCTGTCTCATACTCATCTGCACAGAGCCGGAAGCCCTTCTGCTGCGCCACCTCGTCCAGGTAGCCCCGCAGTCTCCTGCGCTCTTCCGCCTCGTCGTCGACGATGGCCACGCTCAGCATCTCTCTCATATGTGCGTTTCGCCTCACACGCGGGTCCCATGGTCGCCCGGCTGATTTATTCGTATTGTAACATATCCCCGTTTTCCTGACAAGCATTTGCCGGGCATGGCATAAATCGTGAGCGCACCGGGCATCTCTGTCCGGTGCGCTCCAGGGAGGAGGTGATTGTCAGATTACTTTGCCTTGAGCCGTGCCTTGCGCTCCTGATAGAGTGCAACGCCCGTCCAGATGAGTCCGACTGCAAACAGTGCCACGAATACCACGTCTGCCGTATACAGAGCGCTCTGCCACCAGGGGATGACGGTCACGATCTGGGTCGTGGAGGAGATCCCGTTCATGGCGTTGGACCAGGCGGTCTGATAGCAGATGCGCTTGGCCGCCAGGCGCATGGCCCAGGCCATCTCGCTGTAGCCTGTCTCGTAGACCTCGAAATGGCCGTCTGTGGAAGGTGCGTTGCCGTCAGGCAAATCGGAGCCGCCCACCAAAACGCCATAGACCATCTCAAAGTAGGGATCGCAGTCCTGGTTGCCGTCCATATCGCCGTAGTAATCTGTTACGATGATGCCCCTCATGCCGCACTCGCCCCGGAGGAAGTCGGTGCCCAGGGCGGAACACGCCGCAGCAGCCTGCACGCCGAAGCGGGAGAAGGAGGCCATGGTGTTGAATGCGCCGCCCTCCACGATGGGAATCTCAAAGGCACGCAGGTAGATCTCACGGAGGGTCTGCTCGTTGACCCAGGTGCCTACGCCGTGGCGGTTCGTCTCCTGGTCGTTCAGGGCGCAGTGCTTGTTGTAGACGTGTACGCCCTTTTCCTCAATGGCGGAGCATTCCGCAGCGGCGATCATGCCGGTGAGGGTGCCGCACTCGCTGTAATACTCGCAGGTACGTCCGGCATAGGGAGAGCGGTGGATGTTCAGGCCGACGCCGTACAGACCGCTGGCGCCGGACCAGATGCCGTCGTTGCCGATGATGTTGCCCGCCTTGGCGGCCAGGTCACGGTTGAAGGTGGCGGCCATGATGGCGTTGGCCGGGAAGCCGGTCATCAGAGTGTAGCCCTCAGGATCGGCGTCCTCCGTCACGTTGCCGTCGGCATCCACATAGCCCTCAGCCACGGCGGTTCGATAGGCGAGACCGTTCTGACCGGTGTAATAGCCGTAGTAGAACGCCCAGCCGCCGAACCCGTTGGGGCCGTTCTCGTCCTTGGTCTGGGGCTTGCCTACGGAATCGATCGCCTCAGTGATATGGAAGCCGTTGGAGACCACTTTCACCGTGTCTTCCCAGGTCAGCTGATCCATAAAGGTATCCCAGATGGGATCGTTGAACGAGATCTCGTTGCCATCCTCGTCGTAGCGCATATCGATCAGGCTCAGACCGGCGTCTACGCCGTAGGTGGGATATTCCCCGTCGTCCTCTTCGATGGGCTGCAGATACTCCTCCGGCACACCGGCGGCGTTGTTGTAATTGCCGGTCTGGGCGGGCAGCTGTGCGTAGATTTCCTCCGCCATCTGCTCGGTCATGGTCAGGGTGACGTGGCCGTTTTCCATGTCAAAGGAGACGGCACTCCAGTTGTCACGGCTGTAATAGTCCACGCTGTTGTCGCCCCGACCCTCGTAGAGATTGATGTCGGCAAAGTCGAACAGGTTGGTGACCAGCACATTGGTCTCGCCGTCCAGGCTGGACACGGCGTCTGAATAGGCGTACTTGTCCTGATCGAAGCTCAGGGTGAACTTCTGCACCAGGGTGCTGTCGCCGTCGCCCACCATCTTGCTCTCGTCGATGGTCACGCCGTTGGCCTGCTTGGCGGCCAGAACATTGTTCACCGCCTCATGGGCGTCGCCGCCCACCGCCAGGTAGTAGTCGCCGTCCATCAGGACGTAGCCCTCTGCGCCGTAGGAGTCGTAGGAGGCGAAATACTTCTCGTCCACAGTGATGGTCAGCGTCTCGCTCTCACCCGGAGCCAGGGTCTGGGTCTTGCCGAAGTTCACCAGCTCCACCGAGGGCACCTGGATCTGGTTGTCACGGGCGTAGTCGCCATAGGGCTTGGAGATGTACACCGGCACAGAGCACTTGCCGGAATAGGTGTCGGAGGTGTTGGTGACGGTGACAGTAACCACATAGTCCCGGTCTCCGTCCTTCTCCACCACCATATTGGACAGCTCAAACTCGGCGTAGGACAGGCCAAAGCCGAAGGGACGGGCCACCACGGACTCATAGTCATAGTCGCCCACATTGGCGGTGCCCAGCACCAGATCCTCGTAACGGGTCTCGGTGTAACGATATCCCAGGTACATACCCTCCTGGTAGACCACATAGCCAGCCAGAGTGGTTTCCGGGTACTGGCCTGTGCCCAGTGCACTGGGAACGCCCAGCTCCTCCGCATTCTCATAGATCCAGCAGCCGTAGTTCACGTTGACCGGGTTCATGGCGTTGTCCACCCACATGGTGTCGGGGAGACGGCCGGAGGGAGAGACCTCGCCGGAGAGCACCTGGCC
>JAJQHP010000142.1 GCA_021199695.1 Clostridiales bacterium | reverse complement strand
GGGCATCCCGTTAAAGGTGTTGTTCTTGCGGGTGGTATAGATGGCCATATCCCCGAACAGGAGGGAATCCCCCTCCTCCAGCGGGGCGGAGAAGCTGTAATCCCCGATGACGTCCCCCGCCAGACAGGTGGGACCGCCCAGACGGTAGGTGTATGGCCTCTCTCCCGGTTCGCCGCCCCCCAGCAGGGGCGGGCGGTAGGGCATCTCCAGCACGTCCGGCATATGGCAGGCGGCGCTGGCGTCCAGGATGGCGATAGCCGTCTCTCCGTTTTGCAGCACATCCAGCACCGTGGCCCGGAGATACCCGGCGTTGAGTGCCCAGGCCTCTCCCGGCTCCAGATAGACCTCCACCCCCCAGCGCGCCTGTGCATGGCGGATGCACCCCTCCAGCCGGGCCAGGTCGTAGCCGGGCCGGGTGATGTGGTGCCCACCGCCGAAATTCAGCCAGGACATCCGGGGCAGCACGTCCCCGAACCGGGCCTCCACCGCCTGGAGAGTGACCTCCAGGGCGTCGGAATCCTGCTCGCAGAGGGTGTGGAAGTGGAGCCCGTCCAGCAGGTCCACCAGCTCCGGGGTCATCTGGGCGTCCCACTGGCTCCGGGTGGTCCCCAGGCGGCTGCCGGGGGAGCAGGGGTCATAGATGGCGTGGCCCTCCTGGGTGGAGCGCTCCGGGTTGATGCGCAGGCCCAGGCTCTTGCCCGCCGCCTTCGCCCGGGGTCCAAATTTGGCCAGCTGCCGGGGGGAGTTAAAGACGATGTGGTCGGCACAGGTCAGCAACGCCTCGAACTCGTCCTCCCGGTAGGCCCCGCAAAAGACGTGGACCTCCTTACCGGGCATCTCCTCCCGTCCCAGCCGGGCCTCATACAGTCCGCTGGCCTCCGTCCCGGCCAGATAGGGGGCCAGGGCGGGGTACAGGTCGTAGTTGGAAAAGGCCTTCTGCGCCAGCAGCAGCTTGCACCCCGTCCGCTGGGCCAGCCGGGCCATGATCTCACCGTTCCGACGGAGGGCCCCCTGGTCCAGCAGATAGCAGGGGGAGGGGAGAGCCTGAAACAGCGCGCCCAGCTCCACTCCGGCCAGAGAGGCAAAGGGGGGACGTTCGTCCCTCACAGGGGAGGCCATCAGTCCACCAGCACCGGGCTGTGGCTCTCGCTCCGGGGCAGGCCGTATTGATCGAGGGCGTCCAGGAAGGGGTCGGGGTCAAACTCCTCTACGGTGTGGACACCCACGGTGTTCCACTTGCCGGTGAGCAGCATGAGGGCCCCGCACATGGCGGGAACGCCGGTGGTGTAGCTCACCGCCTGGGAGCCGACCTCCCGGTAGCACGCCTGATGGTCGCAGACGTTATAGATATAATAGGTCTTGTCCTGGCCGTTCTGTTTGCCGGTGAAGATGCAGCCGATGTTGGTCTTGCCGTGGGTCCGGGGACCCAGGCTGGCCGGGTCGGGGAGCAGGGCCTTGAGGAACTTGATGGGGACGATCTCATGGCCCTCAAAATTCACCGGAGTGGTGGACAGCATGCCAACGTCCTGGAGACAGCGCATATGGTCCAGATAGCTCTGGCCGAAGGTCATAAAGAACCGGATGCGCTTTACCTCCGGGAGATTCTCCCCCAGGGACTCGATCTCCTCGTGGTGGAGCAGGTACATATCCTTCCGGCCCACCTGGTCAAAGTCGTACTCCCGCTTGACGCTCATGGGCGGGATCTCCACCCAATGGCCGTCCTCCCAGTAGCTGCCGGGGGCGGACACCTCCCGGAGATTGACCTCCGGGTTGAAGTTGGTGGCGAAGGCGTAGCCGTGGTCGCCGCCGTTGCAGTCCAGAATGTCGATGGTGTCGATGGTGTCGAACTCGTGCTTTTTGGCGTAGGCGCAGTAGGCCTGGCTGACGCCCGGGTCGAAGCCGCAGCCCAGCAGGGCGATGAGACCCGCGTCCTCGAACTTTTTCCGGTAAGCCCACTGCCAGGAGTAGTCAAAGTAGGCGGAGAAGCCCTTCTCCTGGCACCGACGCTCGTAAATTTCCCGCCAGGCCGGGTCGTCCGTGTCCTCCGGCTCATAGTTGGCGGTGTCCATATAGTTCACCCCGCAGGCGAGGCAGGCGTCCATAATGGTCAGGTCCTGATAGGGGAGGGCGATGTTCATCACCAGATCGGGCTGATAGGAGCGGATGAGGGCGATGACCTGCTCCACGTCATCGGCGTCCACCTGGGCGGTGGTCAGCCTGGTGGCCGTCTTTGGGGCCAGCTCTGCGGCCAGACGGTCGCACTTGGCTTTGGTGCGGCTGGCGATGCACAGCTCGGTAAACACCTGGCTGACCTGGCAGCACTTGTGGATGGCGACGGAGGCCACGCCGCCGCAGCCGATGACTAACACTCTGCTCATAGGAAAGGCTCCTTTCTCCGTTCAATCACTCAAATCTCGGTTCAATGGCTCAAAGCCAGCAGCAGCTCCCGCACCACCTTACAGGCGGTGGCGGTAGAGGCTCCTGTGGGGTCTAACATGGGGGCCAGCTCGTTCACGTCGGCGGCCACGATATGGCAGCCGGACAGGGCGATAACAGCGTCCAGCAGCTGGGGGAAGAACACGCCCCCTGCCTCCGGGGTGCCCGTCCCGGGGAACACCCCGGGGTCGAGGCAGTCCAGGTCGATGGTGAGATACACCGGTGTTTGCTGCGCCCGAAGCTGTTCCGCCAGCTCCGCCAGCTCCGCCACCCCGTCCAGAGAGAAGGGGTGGAGATCGGTGTGCTGCCGGGCGAAGCGGAACTCCTCCCGGTCGCCGCTGCGGATGGCGAACTGGTGGATGCGCCCGTCTCCCGTCAGCTCCCAGCACCGGCGCATGACGCAGGCGTGGCTCAGTTTGACACCCAGATAGTCGTCCCGGAGGTCGGCGTGGGCGTCGAAGTGGACGATGTGGAGGTCGGGATACCGCTCCACCACCGCCCGGACGGCTCCCAGCGTCACCAGATGCTCGCCCCCCAGCAGCAGGGGCAGCTTGCCGTCGGAGAGAATCGTCTCCGTCCGGGCCTGGATGTCCGAGAGAGCGGCCTCCGGGGAGCCGAAGGGCAGCTCCAGGTCGCCGGAGTCAAAGACGGCGCAGTCGGTCAAATCCCTGTCCTGATAGGGGCTGTAGGTTTCCAGGCCGAAGCTCTCGTGCCGGATGGCGGAGGGGCCGAACCGGGCCCCGGGGCGAAAGCTGGTGGTGGAGTCGAAGGGGGCTCCAAACAGGACAATGCCCGCCGCTTCATAGTCGCTGTCACAGGCCAGAAAGGTCTCTACGTTTCGCTCCAGCATGGCTTATTCCTCCACTTCTTGGAGCATCTCCTCCAGAAAGGCGGGGAGACAGAAGGCTCCCACGTGGAGCCGGGTGGTGTAGTACCGGGTGCGCAGGTTCAGCGCATTCCAGGCGGCGGCGTCCAGGTCGTCCACGGGATGATATTTCTTGCTGGCAAAGCCGAACAGCCAGTAGCCCGCCGCATAGGTGGGGATGTGGGCCTGATACACTCGGCTGATGGGGAAGGTGTTGACGATCCGCTTGTGGCTGCGCTGCATGGCCTCGGCGTCCTCGGCGTAGAAGGGGCTGCCCTGCTGGTTGACCATGATGCCGTCCTCCCGGAGGGCGGTGTAGCAGCTGCCGTAAAACTCCCGGGTGAAGAAGCCCTCGGAGGGACCGAAGGGGTCGGTGGAGTCCACGATGATCAGGTCATAGCTGGCCTCCCGGCGGCGGATGAATTTCAGGGCGTTGCCGAAGTAGATCTTCACCCGCCGGTCGTCCATCCGGCAGGCGTTCCCCGGCAGAAACTCCCGGCAGGCCTCCACCACCTGGGGGTCCATCTCCACCAGGTCGATGCTCCTGACCCGGTCATACCGGGTCAGCTCCCGGACGACGCCGCCGTCTCCGGCCCCGATGACCAGAATGTCCCGGATGCCAGGATGGACGGCCATGGGGACGTGGGTGATCATCTCGTCGTAGATGAACTCGTCCCGCTCGGTGAGCATGACGCTGCCGTCCAGGGTGAGCACCCGGCCATACTCCGGGGTCTCAAAGATGTCGATCTGCTGATAGCTGCTCCGCTTGGAGTAGAGATGACGGTTGACCCGGATGCTGTGCTTCACGTCCGGGGTGTGAAATTCACTGAACCAGAGATCCATGACGGGCGGCTCCTTTCTTTTATTTATCTTGGCTCCCTCTTTCTCTCGGCTCTCTCAAGGAGAAAACCGGAAAGCAACACACCCCTCTCGGCTCCCTCTCTGAGGGAGCTGTCGCCGCTAGGCGACTGAGGGAGAGCGGTAGGGGCTACCGATTCGCTGAAACCTTCTGGCGAAATCGTAAAGAGTCGATGCGAATTCGCCGATGGTGTCTGTCCAGTTGTGGGTGCGTGCCGCTCTCCCTCAGTCAGCTTCGCTGACAGCTCCGCCGTCAAGCGGCACTTCCGCTGCGCTCCCTGCCTCAAAGAGGGAGCCAAGAGGGGCGCGCACCTTTCTCACTTAACCACATTCAAATAATTGATTTCCGGGTCCTCGGGTCCGGTCATGCTGCAGCCCTTGCCCTTGGCGTACTCGATATAATCCAGGATATCCCCGGTGATACGCTCTCCGGGGGCCAGGATGGGGATGCCGGGGGGATAGCACATGACGAACTCGGAGCAGACCCGGCCCTCTGTCTCCCGGAGGGGGAGGCTCTCCTTGTCGGCGTAGAAGGCCTCCTGAGGGGTGATGACCACGTCCGGGTCGATATACTCCTGACTGAGCAGACCGGCGCCGTCGGTCTGGTAGCGGCGGCGAATCTCCGCCAGAGCGCTGACCAGCCGCTCCAGCTCCTGGGGCCGGTCGCCCATGGAGAGGTAGGCCA
>JAJQHP010000253.1:3027-4857 GCA_021199695.1 Clostridiales bacterium | reverse complement strand
CCATGATGAAGGACGGCAAGGCCCTCCAGTCCGGCACCAGCCACTACTTCGGGGATAAGTTCTCCCGGGCCTATGACGTGACCTTCGCCGGCCGGGACAACACCCTGCAATATCCCTACCAGACCTCCTGGGGCGCGTCTACCCGGCTCATCGGCGCGATCATCATGACCCACGGGGACGACAACGGCCTGGTGCTGCCCCCCGCCGTCGCCCCCATCCAGGTCATCGTCATCCCGGTGGCCCAGCACAAGCCCGGCGTACTGGACGCCGCCTATGCACTGGAGCAGCGCATCAAGGCTCTGGGTCTGCGGGTCAAGACCGACGACTCCGACCAGTCCAATGGTTGGAAGTACGCCGAGTACGAGATGAAGGGGGTCCCCCTCCGGGTGGAGATCGGCCCCAAGGACATGGAGAAGAACCAGTGCGTCATCGCCCGCCGGGACACCGGGGAGAAGTACTTCGTCCCCCTGGAGCAGCTGGAGGAGAAGGTGCAGTCTCTGCTCACCGAGGTCCACGACAACCTCTACGAGTCTGCCAAGCAGCGGATGGAGGCCAACACCTTCGCCTTTACCTCGGTGGAGGACGTGAAGGCCGCCATGGAGCAGCACACCTGCTTTGCCAAGACCATGTGGTGCGGCGACGAGGCCTGCGAGATCGCCATGAAGGAACTGGCAGGGGTCTCCAGCCGGTGTATGCCTTTTGAGCAGGAGCAGTTGGGGGAGGTCTGCCCCGTCTGCGGCAGACCCGCTAAAAAGATGGTGGTCTGGGGCGTGGCTTACTGCGCCGCGGCGGACAGAACGGCCCGACCGAATGACAGCGAAACGAACCGTCCCCGGCTCGGCACGACCGGCCGTCGGGGGCGGCTCGTTTTCTCTCCGGACCCACAAGGGAAGAAAAGTGCAAAAAAGATTCAAAAAGGGCAAGAACATTTTGACATTTGGGAATCCGCTGTCTATAATATGACCATACACACCCATCACCTGTGCCAGGAGGGGGGAGAGAGCTTGTTACAGATCGCGATCGTCGAGGACGACCGGGAGAGCGCGGAGACCCTGCGCCGTTTTCTGGAGCAGTACCAGACTGAGCGGGGCTGCGAGCTGAGGGTCGTCGTATTCCAGGACGGAGAGGAGATCATCCAAAACTATCGTCCGGAGTATGACATTATCCTCATGGATGTGCAGATGGACCGTCTGGACGGCATGACGGCGGCGGAGATCATCCGCCAGCAGGACCCGGAGGTCATCCTCATCTTTATCACCAATATGCCCCAGTATGCCATCCGGGGCTACGCGGTGGAGGCCCTGGACTATGTGCTCAAGCCCGTGTCCTATTTTGCCTTCTCCCAGCGGATGGACCGGGCCCTCAGCCGTATCGACCGGAACCGGACCCATTATATCGTCCTGCCGGTAAAGGGCGGCTCCCAGAAGGTGGACGTGGCCCAGATCCGCTATGTGGAGAGCCGGGGGCATACCCTGCTGTTTCATATGCGCCAGGGAGAGATCGTCTCCAGCGGCACCATGACCGAGATGGAACGCCAGTTGGAGCCCTACGGCTTCTCCCGGTGCAACAAGGGCTACCTCCTCAACCTGGACGAGGTGGACGCCATCCAGGACGGCTCCGCCGTGGTGGGGGCGGACAGGCTCCTCATCAGCCGGGGCCGGAAGAGCGCCTTTATGGAGGCCCTGGCCAACCGCATGGGCGGGCGGACCAAATGAGCGCCATTGCAGTCATCGACTTCTCCACCATTCCCCGGTACTACACCGCCCTGGCGGAGTGGCTGAGCTGTATGCTCCTGACCGTGACCTTTCACAACCAGCGGCGGCTCCACGG
>JAJQHP010000253.1:0-3017 GCA_021199695.1 Clostridiales bacterium | reverse complement strand
GCTCCACGGCTGGCAACTGGCGGGGGCCGCTGTCGTCGGCCTGGCGGCCCTGGAGCTGGAGCTGATTTTGACGGAGAACCTGCCGGTGTACCTCTGGTCGGTGGGCATGGCCGGGTCGGCGGCCATTATGCTGGCCCTGCTGCTGGTCTGCCTGGACCTGCGCCCGGTGGAGGGGGGCTATGTCCTTACCAGCGGCTTTATGCTGGCGGAGTTTGCCGCCTCCCTGAGCTGGCAGCTCTACTATTATTACGCCGCCTACATCATCGGCGAGGAGCAGCCTGTGGCCGCCCTGGTGACGGTGCTGCTCACCTACGCCCTGGTGTTTGCCGTATACGGCGTGCTGTCCTGGCGGAGCTGCCCCAGCGGGCGGTGCATCGCCGTGGGGCGGCGGGAAATGCTGGCGGCGGCGGTGGTGGCGGTGCTGTTCTTCATCGTCAGCAATCTCAGCTTCCTCTTTCCGGACACCCCCTTCACCAGCCATTACGCCGCGGAGATCTTCAACATCCGCACTTTGGTAGACCTGGGCGCATTGGCGGTGCTGTTTGCCCTGTATTTCCAGCAGCAGGAGCTCCACGCCCGGTATGAGCTGGACGCCATCCAAACCGTCCTGGAGACGCAATATGTCCAACATCGTCAGTCCCGGGAGAGCATCGACCTCATCAACCGGAAATACCACGACCTGAAGCACCAGATTGCCGCCCTACGGGCGGAGACGGACCCTCAGCGCCGGAGCGACTGGCTGGATGCCATGGAGAGCGACATCAAGGTCTACGAGGCCCAGAACAAGACGGGCAACTCCATCCTGGACACGGTGCTCACCAGCAAGAGCCTTTACTGCCAGAAGCATGGCATCAGCCTGACCACCGTGGCGGACGGCGCCCTGCTGGACTTCATGGACGCCATGGACATCTGCACCATCTTCGGCAACGCCCTGGACAACGCTGTGGAGTCCGTGCTGAAGATCGCGGATAAGGAGAAGCGGCTCATCCACCTGTCCGTCTCCGGAGAGCGGGACTTCGTCCTCATCCGGGTAGAGAACTACTTCGAGGGGGAGCTGACCTTTCAGGAGGGCCTGCCCCGGAGCACCAAGGGGGACGACCGGTTCCACGGCTTTGGCGTCAAGAGCATCCGCTACTCCGCCCAGCGCTACGGCGGAACGGTAAGCATCACCACCGATCGGAACTGGTTCGACATGAAGGTTCTGATCCCGAAAAATTCCGAAAAAAAGTGAATACGCTTCCACAAATTGCCAACGCTCCCGGGGGATGAACTTTTCCACAAATTCCCCCGGGAATTTTTGTGCATTTTGTGGATACTCACTTGCAGTTTGCGCAAAAAATCGGTCAGTTCGTGAAAAAAGTCTTTGCAAATCTGTGAACATATGCTATAATCGTAGTCGCTTAGGGAAGCAACTTTATTCAAAAAGGAGGAAAATCAACTATGCTAGCCATCAACATGGATGACGTCATGAATGTGGTAAACCTGATTACTACACACCTGATCGTCATCGCCGTGGCTCTGGTGATTGCGATCGTCGTGATCGTTGCCGTCAAGGGCCTGGCTAAGAAAGTCAAGCGCCTCATCCGGGGCGAGGCTCTGATCGCGTTGGTCCTGGTGATCCTGATCGCCGCCAACATGATGTGCACCGGGCCTCTGTCCACCCTGCTGACCTCCGTGGCAGGTGTCCCCGTCAGCAAGATCACTGACGAGACCACCGCCGAGGCCACCAGCCTTGTCACCGAGATCTGCGAGGAGGGTATCACCCTTCTGGAGAACGATGACGACATCCTGCCTCTGAGCACCACCAAGGTCAACGTCTTTGGCTGGTCTGCCACCAATCCCTGCTACGGCGGCACCGGCTCCGGCGCTCTGAACGACGCCTATGAGACCGTCACCTTCCTTCAGGGCCTGACCGATTCCGGCATCGAGTACAACACCGAGCTGATCGACTTCTACACGTCCTATCACGACACCTCCCTGCCCAACGTGGGTATGTGGGCCCAGGACTGGACTCTGCCCCAGCCCTATGCCGCTGATTATGACGACAGCCTGATCTCCAACGCTCAGGATTACTCCGACACCGCCATCATCTTCATCTCCCGCGTCGGCGGCGAGGGTGCTGACCTTCCCACCGATATGACCGCTGTTGTGGACGGCTCCTGGGCTACCCAGAACAACGGCTCCACCTACTTCGCCGGCTCCTATGACGACACCGTGAACAACGGCACCGACTGGGACGAGGGCGACCATTACCTCCAGCTGACCAACCCCGAGGAGGAGATGGTCGAGCTGGTCTGCTCCAACTTCGACAACGTTATCGTCATCTACAACGGCGCCAACGCCTTCGAGCTGGGCTGGGTCGAGGACTATGACTCCATCAAGGGCGTGCTGTGGTGCGCCGGCACCGGTCAGAGCGGCTTCGACGCTCTGGGCGAGATCCTGGCCGGTACCGTCAACCCCTCCGGCCGTATGGTCGATACCTATGTGTATGACCTGACCGCTACCCCCACCTGGAACAACGCCGGTAACTTCGAGTATGACAACATGGACGAGTTTACCGAGGCCAACGATTATTACAGCAACTATGCCAACGTCACCTTCGTGAACTACGTGGAGAGCATCTATGTTGGCTACAAGTTCTACACCACTGCCGCAGCAGAGGGCCTGTTCGACTATGACGACATGGTTCAGTACTCCTTCGGCTATGGCCTGAGCTACACCACCTTCACCCAGGAGATCAGCAACTTCTCCAGCGACGGCACCAACATCACCTTCGACGTCACCGTCACCAACACCGGCTCCGTGGCCGGCAAGGATGTGGTGGAGATCTACTTCAACCCGCCTTACACCAACGGCGGCATCGAGAAGGCTACCGCCAACCTGCTGGACTTCGAGAAGACCGAGGAGCTGGGCGCTGGCGAGTCCCAGACCATCAGCTTCTCCATCCCCATCGAGCAGATGGCCTCCTATGACGACACCACTAATGGCTGCTACGTCCTGGAAGCCGGAGACTACAT
>JAJQHP010000235.1 GCA_021199695.1 Clostridiales bacterium | reverse complement strand
CCGTCTCCAAGCAGGGCAAGTTCAAGAAGCAGACCGGCGGCAGCGGCCAGTACGGCGACGTGTGGGTCCGGTTCGAGCCCTGCGACAGTGACGAGCTGGTCTTTGAAGAAGAGGTCGTGGGCGGCAGCGTGCCCAAGAACTACTTCCCCGCCGTAGAAAAGGGCCTCCGGGACGCCTGCACCCACGGCGTGCTGGCGGGCTATCCTGTGGTCAATCTGAAGGCGGTGCTGTACGACGGCTCCTACCATCCGGTGGACTCCTCCGAAATCGCCTTTAAGACCGCAGCCTCCCTGGCCTATAAGGCCGCTCTGCCCGAGGCCAACCCCGTGCTCATGGAGCCGGTGGGCTCCCTGATGGTCACCGTGCCGGACAGCTACATGGGCGACATCATCGGCGACCTGAACAAGCGCCGTGGCCGCGTCATGGGCATGAATCCCACCAAGGACGGGGAGCAGGTCATCGAGGCCGAGGTCCCCATGGCTGAGATGGCCTCCTACGCCATCGATCTCCGGGCCATGACCCAGAGCCGGGGCTCCTTCACCTTCCACTTTGTCCGCTATGAGGACTGCCCCCCTGCCGCCCAGGAGAAGGCCATCGAGGCCGCCAAGGCGCTCCAGGAGTAATGCGAATATTCCCTCCCGTCTGCTCCGCTCCTTCGGCGGGGCAGACGCCGCAAACTGCCGCAGGCTTTTGTCTGCGGCAGTTTGCGTATGTGGAAACGATAGGATTTCCCAAAATTTGAAAGTTTTCCTGCGTTTCTCCTTGCCCCAAATGTTCGGCTATGTTAGAATGTGGAGGAGAGACGAGAGAAAGGCGGGAGTATCGATGCAATACCATCTTGCCATTGACATTGGCACCTCCCAGGGGCGGCACATTCTGGGCCACGTCGAGGACGGCCGCATGGTGCTGGAGGAGGTCTATCGGTTCGAGAACCGGCAGGTGCGCCGCCGGGGCCACGACTGCTGGAACCTGGAGGCCCTGTGGGAGAGCATCCTGGCGGGGATGCGGGCCTGCTATCGTCTGGGGAAGATCCCCTCTACCCTGGGCATCGACACCTGGGCGGTGGATTTTGTCCTGCTGGACCGGGACGGCGGGCTCATCGGGGACGCCGTGGCCTACCGGGATAAGCGGACCCAGGGGATGCGGGAGCTGCTGGAGGAGGACGTGCCCTTCGACTGGCTCTACAGCCGCACAGGCATCCAGTATCAGCCCTTCAACACCATCTATCAGCTGGCCGCCCTGACACAGGAGCGGCCGGAGGAGCTGGACCGGGCGGCCCATTTCCTCATGCTGCCGGAATACTTCAACTACCTGCTCACCGGAATCATCCGCAACGAGTACACCAACGCCACCTCCACCGCCCTGGTCAACGCCAGGACCCGCACCTGGGACGAGGAGGTGCTCATTCGGATGGGCCTGCCCTTCGACCTGTTCGGCCCCCTCTCCATGCCGGGGACGATTTTGGGAGGACTGACGGAGAGTATCCAGGCCCGGGTGGGCTATAACTGCCAGGTCATCCTCCCTGCCACCCACGACACCGGCTCCGCCTTTCTGGCGGTCCCCGCCCGGGACGACGAGGCGGTGTTTCTCTCCAGCGATACCTGGTCCCTGCTGGGGGTGGAGCTACACAAGGCCATCACCACCCCGGAAAGCCAGGCGGAGAACTTCACCAACGAGGGCGGCGCCTGGCGGCGGTTCCGCTTCCTGAAAAATATCATGGGCCTGTGGATGGTGGAGTGCATCTATCGGGAGCTTAACGGCATCTCCTATGTAGAGGGGGAGCGGCGAAGCCGGACGGCTGGGACAGATCAGAATCTGTGGACCTTCGAGGCGCTGGCGGAGGCCGCCCGGGAGGCGGCGGATTTTCCCTCCACAGTGGACGTGAACGACCACTCCTTCCTGGCTCCGGAGAGTATGTTCCAGGCCATCCGGGACTTCTGCGAAAAGACGGGCCAGCAGCCCCCGGAGACGGTGGGGGAGACGATGCAGTGCATCTATCACAGCCTGGCCCTGTGCTATGCCGACGCCGTGGAGTGCCTCTCCCGGCTGACGGGGAAGCGGTTCACCAGCATCAACATCGTGGGCGGTGGGAGCCAGGACGTCTACCTGAACGAGATGACCGCCCGGGCCACCGGCCTGACCGTCTATGCCGGCCCGGTGGAGGGGGTCGCCATCGGCAATCTGCTGGTGCAGATGATGGTGACGGGAGACTACTCCTCCCTCTGGGAGGCCCGAAACGCCATCGGGGAGAGCTTCGACATTCAGGAGATCGCGCCGTGACCGGGGCATAGCCGGTCATGAATCAGAACGGAGGACACAGACCATGAAAAGAGGGAGAATTCTGCTGCCCCTTTTCCTGGCCTGTGTCCTTTTGCTCACCTCCTGCGGCTCCGCCACGGCGGCCCGGGCGGCCCTGACCTGCCCGGTGGTGCTGGAGGAGGGGGAGGGCTATACGGCGGAGAGCTATACTGCCAACCCCATCCGGGGGAGGACGCCGTCTTTACCCTGACCCTGGCGGACGGCTACACCCTCTCCGGAACGGACTATGAGGACACGGAGATCGACCAGTCGGGCCGCACCGTCACCCTGACCCTCCACAGCGTCTGTTACTCTACAGCCGTGACCCTCTATCTGGAGCAGGAGGGAGAGATCGTGTACTACGACGCCAACGGGGGAGAGCGTCTGGACGGGGGCGACGCCTCCCGGCCGGTGGAGGTGGTCACGGCCACCACCCATCTCCGGTGGAACACCTCCACCGGGGTGGAGCTGTTTGAACGGGAGGGGTATACCCTCATCGGCTGGAACACCCGGGCGGACGGCACCGGCACGGCGGTAGGCCTGGGGAGCCGGGTGGACCCGGCGGAGGACCTGACCCTCTACGCCCAGTGGAGCAGATGGACGGACGAGAGCTGCTTCACCTGGGAGGAGGAGGGAGACGGCGTCATCATCACCGGCTACTCCGGCACGGACAGCGTTATCTCCATCCCTGCCGAGCTGGACGGCCTGCCTGTCCGTTACATCGGGGAGGGGGCCTTTGCGGGCGCGGCGTGCGATACGGTGATCCTCCCCAACACCGTCCGGACCGTGGAAAGCGGGGCCTTCCGGGGCTGCACTTTGACTACCCTCTACCTCTCGGACAACATCGTCACTTTCAACGACTACAGCTTCCAGGACTGCGACGATCTCCGGACCGTCCACCTCAACGCCGTGGAGGACCCGGTGTACAGCGGCACCTATTACGACACCTTTGCCGACAAGTTTGACCGGCTGCTCGCCCTGAGCGACAGCCAGAAAATTGTCCTGTTCTCCGGCTCCTCCACCCGGTTCGGCTACGACAGCGCCGCCATCGACCAGGCGTTTGAGGACTATGAGGTGGTGAACATGGGGGTGTTCGCCTACACCAACGCCTATCCCCAGTTTCTGCTGATTTTGGACTGTATGGGGGAGGGGGATATCCTCATCCACTCCCCGGAGTTTGACGCCGCCCAGCGGCAGTTCTGCACCACCATCCGGATGGACGACACCTTTTTCAAACTGATCGAGTCCAACTACGACCTGCTGGCCCGGCTGGACCTCCGGGAGGTGGGGGGGACCTTCAGCGCCCTCGCCTCCTTCCTCTCCGGACGGGAGGGGATGGAGGCGGGGAGCTACGCCCGCTCTGCCTCGGATTACGACGAGGACGGCAACCCGGTGGATGAGCCCAGCTACAACGAGTATGGGGACTATATCCTCTACCGTCCCAATGCCGACTCCGACGAGCCGGTCTACGGTTTGGCAGTGGACTACACCGTGAGATCCTTCCCGGTGGCCCAGTTTATTCAGCCCTTAAATGAGATGTATCAGCGCTTTCTGGACAAGGGCGTCCGGGTGTACTTTACCTACGCCCCCCGGAACAGCCTGGCCATCTCGGAGGACAGCACGGAGGAGGCCCGGGCGGAGCTGGACGCCTGGTTCCGGGAGAACCTGATCGTCCCGGTGCTCTCCGACATCGAGGAGTCCCTCTGGCCGGGACGATATCTCTACGGGACGGACAACCACCTCTCCACCGAGGGGGTGGCCATCCGCACGGAGCAGATCATCTCGGAGCTGCAGGAGCAGCTGGCAAAGGAGGGAGCGGAGTGAGCCTGTTACTGTCCCATCCGGTGCTGCCGGCCCTGCTGGCGGGGGGCATCGTGTGCGCCGTCCTCAGTGGGTTCCGGGTCCGGCCCCGATGGCTGTGGGGGCTGCTGACCGCCCTCTGCGGCGTGGCGATCCTGCTGACCGGTCTGGTGCTGGGGGGCACTCTGGAGGAGCTGCTGCTCCCCCTGCTGGCCCTCGCCGCCCTGAGTCTGCTGCCGCTGACGGGAGGGGGAGGCCGGGATGAACTTTAACACGCTGGAATTTCTGGTGTTCTTCCCGGTGGTGCTGGCCCTCTACTGGCTGCTGCCTCACCGGTTCCGGCGGTGGCTGCTGCTGATAGCCAGCTACCTGTTCTATCTCTGGTGGAATCCGTGGACGGGCTTTCTGCTCCTGGGGACGACCCTGGTCTCCTGGCTGGCTGCCCAGGGAATTGAACGTTCCCAAAGTCCCCGAGGCCGAAAGCTGTGGCTGGCGCTGGCCCTGGTGTGCTGCCTGGGCTGCCTGGGGGTGTTCAAATACGCCGGGTTCCTGACGGACGCGGCGGGGAGCGTTGCCCGGCTGCTGGGGGGCGAGGGGTTCGACGTGACGGTGGACCTGGTGCTGCCGGTGGGTATCTCCTTCTACACCTTCCAGACCCTGTCCTATGTGCTGGACGTGTACCGGGGTAGGGTGAAAACGGAGCCTGACCTGGGCTACTATGCCCGGTTCGTCTCCTTCTTTCCCCAACTGGTGGCGGGGCC